>CAMPJN010000004.1 GCA_946886875.1 uncultured Pseudomonas sp. | reverse complement strand
CGTCGGCGTACTTGGTGGTCAGCAGCATCGCCAGCACGCTGGGGCTGGCCAGGCTCTTTTCAATCAGTTGAGCCGGTTTGTTGGCGGTAACCGGAGCAGTTTCGCAGGCCTTGCAAGCGTAAGTCTTGCGGATATGACGGATCACACGCACCTTCATCGAGATGATCTCCAGCTGTTCGCTGGTCTCTTCACCGATCACCTGCTTGCAGGCGCCGCAGGCGCAGGTCTGTTCGTGCTCAGGCAGCTCATGGATGACTTCCACGCGCGGCAAGTTGGCCGGCAGCGGTTTGCGTTTGCCACGACGCTTGACCGGGGCAACAACTTCTTCGGATTCAGCTTCGGCGTCGCTTGGCGCGGCGGCCGAAGCTTCAATTAGCTCTTCGGCCTCGTTGAACATGGCCAACTGCGGTGAGTCGGCATCTTCAGGGCTGCGCTCGGACTTGGGCGAAAACAATTTGTGGCGCAGCAGGGCAACCTGCTCTTGGAGTTGCGCCACCTTTCAGTGCGCCAACAGCAGCATCTGCTTGACAGAACGGGATCGTCGGGAAGGTTGTCGGCGCCAGATTTCATGGCGCCGGATTATACCGGCTCAGGCTACGAAGCGCGGCGTCAGTACCTGGTGCGGCCGGTTACGCCACAGGTCGATGCCGTCGAGCAGCCAGTTCAATTCATCGACCGTCAGTTCGATCGCCTCGTCACCGGCATCGGGTTTGCTCTTGAAGCGCTCTGCTTCCAGACGCTTAAGCCACAGGCAAAAGCCATTGCGCTCCCAGTAGAGGATCTTGACCTGGCTACGGGTGCGATTGAGGAACACGAACAGCACCGGGTTGAACACTTCCACTTTGATATCCAGCTCAACCAGGGCGGCCAGGCCGTTGATGGATTTGCGGAAGTCGACGGGCTTTGGATAAAGGTAGACCTTCTGCACCTTGGCATCGGGACGCATCATGGGATGAACTCCAGTGAAAAACGGGAGCTCAGCATCCAATGATCGGCAAGCTATGGGCAGGTGGGGTTTGTGGAGCGCTTACTTTGCAACAACCTATTAACGGTTCCCCATGGTCTGTGCCACCATCCGCTAAGACCGCTCATAAAAAGTGGCTCTCGGCCACTAAACAACCATACTAGCGATAAACCCAGTCAGGGAAACAAGCGCAATGAGCAGCGAAACCCGCGAAGAAAGCAGTGAAGTCGTCAGCGACGAGCAGCGCTTAGGCGTGCTGGAAAAAGGCCAAAAGCTCGACCGCATCATTCTCTTCGCCTTGACCGCGGTACTGGCGGTGGTCCTCGCCAGCTGGCTGACCTCCGGCCTGATGAGCATCCTCAGCGAGGAAGAAGCAAGCATCAGCGCCAGCCAGGTCGAAGCCATGCAGGCCAAAACCTCCGCCCTGGAGCAACAGGTCGTGGGGCTGCAGCAACAACTCAGCGAACAAAGCGCCCTACTCACCGCCCTACAAAACCGCACAGTGGCAGAACCCACGCAGATGATCAGCGGCGACAACTTCGAGCTGACAAAACAACTGACCGAGACCCTGATCGGGCAGGAACAAAGTTTTCAACAAAGTCTGAGCGCACTAAAAGCGGGGATGCGCGACCTCGCCGGCATGATCGCCGGCTCACGCAGCTGGCTCGCCGACTACAACGAAGCGTTGGACAAACAATTGGCCGCAAGCCAGGCGCGGGTTAAGCAGTTGCGGCCGGAGTAATCTGCATTCGAGTGCGAAAAAACATCGCTGCCTTCCCCCTGCAGTCTAGAGGCAACGCGGGGTGGGCACGCTAAATGAGGGACCGTCGAGCATCAGGCTGCTTGTAGCATCTGCAAATGGCCAACTCGCCGCTAATAACGCAGCAAAAAACCGCATATCACTTACAAGAACTCGCCATGAAATGCTCGGCCGTTTCCCTCAAAGCATTTTCAACTGAATGCGGTGGCCGCCAACCCAGCAGCGATTGATTCTTTGCAATGTCGACACACAACTCACTGCAGAGACGCTGCGCGTCCGGCCCTCTCCCCAGCCACTCCAAACTGGTACGTAACCAGTATCGAGGCACAGGTAGCAATCGAGCGGGGCGCTGCAATACCACAGCCAAGCGCCTCGCCAGTTCCGCTACAGAAATATCATCGCCATCACTGACCATAAAAATCTGATTAGCAGCAGCTGGATGCGCTAAACAAATTACTAATAGATCCACGAGATTATCCAGCGCCACCAGGCTGCGCTTGTTATCGAGCCCCCCTAAAGGCAAGGGAACCCCTCGCGCGAGCCCCCCCATCAGTCGCTGAAAGTTGGCGCGCACGCCTGGACCATATATCAACGGAGGCCTGACGATCACCCACTGCATACCCGCCTGCTCGCAGAAGGCCTGCAAAGCCTGCTCAGTCTCCCATTTAGAGACTCCATAAGCATCGAGCGGGCAAGGTTTATCCGCAGCAGTAAAGGCCCTGTCAGGGAGGGTTTCTTCACCGTTTACCTTGACCGAGCTGATAAATACAAAGCGCTTCACGCCGGCCTTTGCGGCAGCAGCAGCCAAATGCAAAGTGCCGTCGACATTCACTGCGCGAAACGTCGCCAGTGGATCCGCTACAGCCTCGCGCATCACATGCACCCGTGCAGCCGCATGCACAACCACATCGATTCCGCGAAAAGAGTCGGCATTCGAGGATGCCGCGGCCAAATCGCCAAAGACGCGTTGCTCACAGGACAGCTGGTTATTGGCAAATGCATCGGCCCTGCGCAAACCAGCTACCGCGTCAACTTCGCCTCGTGCCACAAGCTGCTGCAGCAGCGCATTACCGACAAAGCCGTTAGCGCCCGTCACCAAAACTCGCATCAAGCGGGCTCCAGCAAGTCAAGCACATCCAACGCCATTGCCTGCATGATTCGCGCGCGCGCGTAGCGCTCGACAAAGGCACTGCGGTCAACGCAACCCCGCTCCAACCGCTCAAAACCCAGCATCGCCTGCCTCGCATCGCAGGGCGGAAATACCGCCACGTTAGTCAATTCAACGGAAATAAACGCCGCCGCGTGACCGGCAACCCCTGCCCAGATAGGTTTACCGGTGGCAGCATACTCGAACAACTTGGACGGCAACACCCGCCGGAATGCCTTGAAGTCGTTCAGATGCAAGAAGAGTATGTCCGCATCGTTATACATCCCCAACAGATTTGCTCTCGACACGGGTTCGACCAGCTCGACATTATCCAAGTTCCTGGCCAAAACGGCTTCACGCAACGCATCCAGGCGCCCACCACCACCCACAATCCGAAAAATCACCCTGCCCCGCAGACGCTCAGCCAACTCCGGCACTATCAAGTGCAGTCCTTGACCATCCCCGATATTGCCTGCATAGAGTACCTGCAACGGTTTAGCGACCTCTTCAGACTTGACCGGACAGGGGGAAAAATCATGAAACGCACTGTCGACACCGTTTGAATGTAGCGAAAAATGCCCGCCGGGATATCTAGGTTGGAAATAGCCGAGGAAGCCAGCTGAGACGAGATTGACCCTGTCAGCTCGACAAATAGCCCAGCGCTCCAAGAGACCGAACACCCATACACCAGGGCGCCAAATAGTTGAGTTAAACACTCCCGCCAGTGTTTCCACGAAAATATCGCGAATATCCAGATACAGCCGCGCGCCCTTGCGCCAGGCAATCAGGCTGCCCAGGCAAGCGGTCATAAGGCGCGACGAAGTGGCCACGACCAGGTCATAGTGTTGCCCCCGCACCACCCTCAGTACAGCAAGGGCAAAACACAGGAACAGCCAGGTCTGAGCCAAGAAACCATTGCCCCTGGCGGGTAGCAATACTCGCCGGATCGTCAGCGCACCCCGAATTTCTATCCCGGGCGCGTCGGGCGAAAAGGACGCGTAACGCGACGGCTGCCCGGTAATGACATCCACCTGAACATCTTCGCCGGCGTGCGCCAGCAGCGCCTTGCTCAACGCCGCGGCGCGGAATGAGCCTGCACAAAGATCGGGCGGGTAATAAAGCGTCAAAAAAAGAATCTTGCGCGACATCAAACCCGCTCGCTGGATGAATTCTTATAGGTACGCAACAACCAGGGCAGCAGATGGAAGAACTGTTGCAGATGGAACCAGGCGATACGACGAGGCTTGTGCACCCTGTGCAGGTGGATGGAAACTTCAGCAATGCGTCCGCCATTGGCCAGAACCTCAAGGGCCAACGTACCACAGATGCAAGCGCCCCTCAGTTCCAGGCGCTGCGCCAGATCCCTGCGGATAGCGCGCATACCGGTGCCGGAATCCCCTACCGGCCCTCTTAGCGCAGCCAACCAGGTCAGCAGGCGTTCGGAAGGCCTGGCCACAGAACTGCGGCACCCTTGTACCATATCCACCCGTCCCTCACGAATCGGCGCAACCAGGGCGGTAATACTGTCCAGCGGCATCTCGCCGTCTGCAGCCAGGGTGACGATAACCTCGGCGCGGGCAGCGGCAATACCTCGGCGCAACGCCGCGATATAGCCCTGGTTCGACGCCTGTCGCAGCACCCGGGCTCCGGCCGCCTCCGCGATAGCGGCCGTATCGTCGCGGCTGCCGTCGTCGACCACAATCACCTCGTCGACTCTGGATACAAGCGCGGTAACGACCGCGCTAATACGTTGAGCTTCGTTGAAGGCCGGCACTACCACTGTGATCCCATCAGGACTCAACACTAAAGCCCCGCAGCACGAGATTACTACCGTCTCGCGTTAAATGATCGGTGTTCCTGTACAGCTTTCTATTTCCGATAACCTCACGACATCTTTTTTCCCCACAAAGAGAATCAACCGGATGAATAAAGCTCCACCCCGAAATAACACCTTGCTCGGACACTTTCTTAAAAATACTCACATGGCGCAATGTATTCTGCCCACGCCCGCGACACTTCATAGGCAAAAAATCTGAACGATCCATACAACCGGCCGCAGAGTTAGGAGCTGCACCCAATACAAGTTTCTTCGCATTAATAGACACATACAACTCTCCTACATCTCGGAGCATGGCACGATATTTCTGCTGATCGCTCCCAGTTAAAGCTTGATGTCCCGAGAGGGTGTACAACCGCCCCAAATAGCCATGCCACCGCTGCCCGTGAACCACGTAGCTAATGTCTTGGCCATGGGCAGATATGTAAGATCTCAAATTACGATTTGCACGCTCACAAACCTTACCACGCCCCTCATTATGATCTCGACTACCAAACTCTTTACCAAAAAAGCAGGACGAAACGTTGAAAACGTGAACCGTATAGCCTGAAAATTTATCCAGCAAAGTTTTCATATGATGCCCCACATGGGAGTCGCCAACAAAAAGCACTGTTCCCGCTGAGCCTTCCTGCAGTTCACAGAAAGTATCACTCTCACACTTTACTTCGTTGAGATTAACGACAAACGTCTTCGCCCTGCTTGCCCAGCCTCCATTAGCCCAGGCTGTCGCGGCCGGCAGAATCAATAACATAGCTAACAATGCACAACCCAGACCAAATGCAGCCTGTGAAGTCAGGCGAACGGCCGGTGCTGGGTGCCGGTAGCGTTGTTCTACGAAGTGATACAGCACGAATGCCAGGGCGAAGGACGCAAGCAACACCCCATATTTCTCGATCGTGGTGAGCTCGCCGTATACATAGTAGCGATAGAACACATACACAGGCCAGTGCACCAGATACAAGGAGTAGCTGATCAAGCCAATCCGCACGGACAGGGGATTGCTCAGAATCCGGCCCAAATAACGAGCCTCACCAGCGTAGATCATCAAGGCGGCACCAAGACAGGGTCCCAGCGCGTAGTAGCTGGGAAATAGCAAGGTCTCGTCGTAGAGGAACACCGGCGTGACCGCCAACACCAATCCGATCAGTAGCAACAACTCCAGAGGCCAGTTGTTTCTGGGCCTGAAGCCCATCAGCCAGACCAGTACCGCGCCAATGGCGAACTCGAAAATCCGAAAAGGCGTTAGAAAGTAAATCGTCGATCCACCGTCCTCAAACGTTCGCGCCAGCGTCGAAGAAACGTCCTTGAAAATATCTCCACCGCCCTGAAACAGCAGATTCAGCGCAAAGCTGATACACCCCAGCGCAAATATCGCCAGCGCTGTCGACATACCACGCAAACGCGTCAGCAAAAAAACCAACAGCAGTGGCCAGAACAGATAGAACTGCTCTTCGACACTCAGCGACCAGGTATGCAACAGCGGTTTGAAGTGAGCATCGGCATCGAAATAATTGCTCTCACCCCAGAAATAGAAATTCGACAGGCTGGTGACCGCATAAATCAGCTCGCCGGCGAAACGCCGCATATGCTCCGGCGAGAACATCAGCACGGCGAGGAGAAAAGCCACTGCGACTGTTACGAACAGTGCCGGGAACAACCTGCGGGCACGTCGCGCATAGAAGTCGCCGAAACTGAAACGCCCCTCCTCGATTTCGTCCTTGATCAGGCGCGTAATCAGAAAACCACTGATCACGAAGAACACGTCCACCCCGACATAGCCGCCGGAAAACGACGCGAACCCGGCGTGGAAGATCAACACACTCATAACTGCGATAGCGCGAATGCCGTCAATATCCGGCCTGTAGTGCCTTTTCATTTATCTCACCAGAGTTGAAATCACATCGACCACAGGATTATTCAGCCCGTACGTCGACTCAAATACTCGTATACCGACAGCAGACTCTGCTTTTCCGCGTCCCAGTTGAAGCCTGCGACGAACTCACCTCCCTGTGCGGCCAGCTCTCGTCGCCAAGCATCGTCGTCGAGGAGCGTACATAACGCCTCGAGCAACCCCACACGGTCATCCGGTCGAACCCAGATGCCACCACGGTCACCGACAAACTCGCGCCACAAGGGAAAATCGCTGGCCACGAATGGCAAGCCACAAGCCATGTACTCGAACAACTTGGTGGGCCTGGCCGCCGCATGATCGCCCTCATCGGCGAGTACCGCCAGGCCGACGTCGGCACGCATCATATGCGCCAATACCGTTTCGTGCGGCTGCAGGCCCAGATAGTCCACATGCGTCCAGGCCGGATGACACATCGCCTGGTCAAGACAGAGCTCCAACTCCGGCCCCAGCAGCCAGAGACGAGTGGCCAGGCCCTGGGCATTGAGTGCCTGCAGCGCACCCAACGTATTGAACAACCCGCGAGCCCGGGACAGGCCGCCGGCATAGATCAAACGACGGGGTCGAGCCTCACGCACCAGGGCTTCAGCCTGAGCGCGCACGCGGCCCATCAGCGCTTCGGACAGTACTGGAGCATTGCGCAACAGTCGGCAGCGTGCGGAGAAACGCGGCAGCTGGCGCTCCTGCGTGACCAGCGTGGCATCCACCCAATGACTGAGCCCGCGTTCGGCCAGCGACAGCAGATACCCCAGCGGCCGCCGCAGCGGTTTCGGCAGCCAACCGCGCAGCAGCAGCCGCTGCGAATAATCCTCATGGGTGTCGTAGATCACCGTCTTACCCAGCAGCTTGAGCACCAGGGCCAGCGGGATCATATCGGGGTTGTGCAGGTGATAGATGTCGGCACGCTGCGCCAGCGCCATGCGCAACACCCGCGGCAGATTGAGAAAGCGCTGCAGGCGGTTGGAATAAGCCGGAGCCGGCAGGAAGGCCACACCCTCGGCGACATGCTCCTGCTCGCAGCGCATCAGTGCCCTGACCCGGTAGCCTGCCTCGGCCAGGGATACGCATTCGCGCACCACCCGGTTGCCCCAGGCCCGATGGATCGGGGCGAGCATCAGCACGCTCGGCGGTTCGTAACTCACTCTTGCAGTCTCGCCGCGATATTGGGGTGACGCCGCAGCCACTTCTCCGGGCTCTGGCAGAACGCCTCGTACTCGGGCATCACCTGTTTCGGCCTGCCATCGAGTATCAGGTGCCCACGTTCCAGCCAGACTACCCGACTGCAGAGCTTCTTGATCTGGTTGGCGCTGTGGGAAACCATCACCACGCATTTCGCCTTGCC
The DNA here is from genome assembly GCA_946886875.1 of uncultured Pseudomonas sp. The sequence continues at coordinate 21,574 of CAMPJN010000004.1, read as the reverse complement.
CTTCATCTCGCGCATGCGCGTCTCAGCCTTGCGCCGGAAGGAGTCATCCCCGGTGGAAAGAACTTCGTCGAGAATCAACACATCGGGCTGGATCACCGTGGCAATGGCGAACGCCAAGCGGCTGCGCATACCGGCCGAGTAGGTGCGGATCGGCTCACCGATAAACTCGCCGATCTCGGAGAACTCGATGATCTCGTCCAGATGCTGCAGTACCTCGCGCCGCGACAGCCCCAGCAACGCCGCGTTGACGAACACGTTGTCGCGCCCGGACAGCTCGTTGTTGAAGCCGATGCCGAGCGATAGCAACTGAATCCGCCCATGCCGCTCGATGCTGCCCAGGTCGGGCTGCAGGATACCGGCCAGCAACATGCCCATGGTGCTCTTGCCCGAACCATTGCGCCCGACCAGCCCCAGCACCTCGCCCTCGCGCAGGGTCAGCGACACGCCCTTGAGCGCGCGGAAATCGCGATCCTGGCGCTGGCGCAGCCAGGTATGCAGGCGCACCCCGCGTCGATAGGACAGGCTGACGTCGGCAACCTCGATCACCGGCTTGCCGAGCGGCTGTTCCTTGCGTACCGGCACCGGCTTCTGCACCGCGACGACCGAAGCCTTGACGACAGGCGGCAGAACCTCTGCACGCGGAGCCTCCACGACCAGCGAGGCCGGGCAGGACTGCGGCGTGGTCGCATCGATCAGCAGTAGCGAGTCGCTGACAACATGACAGATATCCGCCGCAAAGGGGCTCAGATAGAACGGTGCTGGGAAACGGAAACCCGCCACGTCCGGCAGCAGATAGAGTTTGTCCTGCACGCCGCTGCGCGGATCGAAGCGGACGATCTGCGATGCGACCTTCTTCTTTTCGTCCTTCTCGAAGTTGAAGAACCCCGCGTACAGGCCTTCGCTGTCGCCGGCCAGCCCACGCAGATTGATCTTCAGCCCGCGCGTGGCAAAGCTCTGGCTCGTCACTTTGGCCCGCAAGGCCTCGCCATCGGCGAGCAGCGGCAGGCCCAGCAAGTGGCCGCGCTGTACATCCAGCACGAAGTAGCGACCATCGAGAAACAGGCCAGAATGCGGCGTTTCCAGTTGATCCAGCAGCAGCTCACCGGAGTCGTAACCGATCACGCTACCGGCGTCCGACCAGTTGCGAAAGGCCACGGTCAGGAACAGCTCCCCGGTGGGGTTCTCGCAAATACCACGGATATGCCCGAAACCGCTCTTGCCTGAGGCCTGGGCTGGCACCTGAAAGTGCTTAGGAGCGATCTGCCAGAGGTGGCGACGGCCGAGGAACTCACCCTCCAGGTCAAACTCCTCGATGCTCGCCAGGGCATTGCAGGCCACCAGCAAACGCCCCTTGCCAGAGGCGTAATGCACAGCCAGCAGCCCGGCGTCGGGGCGCTTGTCCAGCGCCCACTCCGGCAGCACCACCTCACGCTGCAAGCGGAACCAGGCCTGGCCCTGCCCAGGGCTCGGCTCGATGGCGTAGATACGCAGGCTCGACGGCGTCGTCACATACAGCCTGTTCCCCACGCAGCAGAGGCCGCGTAGCTGAGGTTGGCTCAATGAATTGGAGAGATCCTCAATCTGCAGGTACTGCAACCCCTGCTCGCTATCGAACACACCTATAGCCGACTTGTTGTCGAACTCCGAATGCAGCGAAAGAACGAAACGTGCCACATAAACCCCTAGAGCATCTTCACAATTCGATTGCTGCACAGCCGCAGATACAGCAGCCCCACCTGCACCAGCAGCAGCGTCAGCGCCAACTGCACGCCGTACTGCAGCCAGTCGAACATTCCCCCGTCGAGAATCACCCGGCGAAACGCCTCGATGATCCAGCCCATGGGGTTGAGCTCGAACAGCAGCTTGGCAAAGGCGGGAATGTTATCCGCATCCAGCACCCGTGAAGTGGGGTACAGCACCGGGCTGAGGAAGAACCCCGCACGGATGCCATACGCCACCAGCTTCGCGGTATCCGCGAAGAACACCTGGGTCACCGCCACGAACAGGCTGACCGCATAGGCGATAAAGAACACCAGCAACAGCAGCGGCAGCACCGCCAGCGATTGCACGCCGAGGGTCGTATAGGACCAGCACATGACGATCAGCATGCCCACCGAGGCGAAAAACAGCTGCACCGCGCAGGGCACCGCGATCAACAGGCCCATCGGCGTGCTGGTCTGGCGGATGATGCCGCGGTTCTTACTGATCGCCGTGACCGCAGCGCTCAAAGAGCGGGCGAAGAACTGCCAGGCAACGATGCCGCACAGCACGAACAGGTGGTAGTTCTCGCCCCCGCGCTGAAACACCACGCGGATGATGAAGTAGTAGATCGCCATCATGATCAACGGGTCGAGAAACCACCACAGCCAGCCCAGTCGGGTCGAGGATACAGTGGTCTTCACGTTGACCGAGAACAGCGTTATCAGGGCATGGTGGTAGTGCTGCAGATCCTTGAGCAGTTGCAGCATCAGCGGCCCGTACCCTTTTCCAGTGTATTGTTCATAGCAGAGCCAGATCCTCGACCACGGCCCGGTAAATGCGCTCGCAGTTGCCGTCATCGCGGTGGCTGAACAACTTGTCTAAACGACCGAGCTTGTCGGCAGGCATCTCGCAACCGCCCTCCAGACACTGCTGCAACTGCTGCAACAAGGCACCCTCGGTGGTAACCAGCTCCAGAGCCAGATCGCGCTCGTAGTCCAGGTGCGGCGGCCCCGGTGGCTGCACCTCCCACTCATGGCGATCGAACATGTAGCCCAGCACCGGCTTCTCCTGGTAGAAGAAGTCGTACATCACGCTGGAATAATCGGTGATCAGCAAATCCGCCTCGCGGATCAGATGATGCAGCGGCTGGTCGAGATCGCGGATCACATGAACCCGCGGCGAACCTTTCTCGAACTCGTCGATGAAATGCATCATGTTGAAATGCGGGCGGAAATACAGCTCCATCTGGTGCCGTTCTAGCAGTTCGGCCAGACGCGCGCTGGTGAGGAAGCTGTTCCAGGCATGGTAGTAACGGCTGGCCTGAATCTGCTCCTGCCCCTTGAGCCAGCGCCGCCAAGTGGGCGCCACCAGAATCTTGCGGGAACGCTCGGCGCCGCGCCGAGGCTCCAGGGCATCCAGCCGGGCGATGCCGGTGAGCTTCACTTGCTTTGGCGTAAAGCCATAATGGCCACTGAAAAACGCCTGTTCGATGCCGTTGGAAACGATCACCTGCGAGAAGTAGGGATAGTTCTCGCGGGTATAGGTCATGGTCTTGTTACCGGCTACGCCATGCTGCAAAAAGATGTTCAGGGTTTTGCGGCGTAGGCCAGGCAGTGACTCGCTCGGATAGTCCAGGCCACGGAAACTGTCGGTGGACAGCATCACCCGCGCGCGCCACAGCAGATAGGCGTGCTTCCAGGAGTACTGCGCCACCACATTGCCCAGCGGCGCCACGATGCCCCAGTGCGGCGAATTGCGCTTGAGCACGTAGAACACCGGCAGTTGCGGGTAGGTTTCGCGCAGGAACTTGAACAAGAAGTAGCCGTTGTCCTCGGCACTGCTGGCAATCCGCTCGTCCATCAGCCAGATGGCCTTGTTCGGCTGCAACGCCCCGGCCAGCTTGGCCACCGGCGCCGCCGCGAAGTACTTGAGCATCGGCAAGCCCTTGACCGTCGACGCCAGCTTCACGCACTTCGCCGCCAACAGGCTGATACGCGAGGCCACGGCAAATACCCGGGAGCTCTGGATTTTCTGTACCCGCTCGAAACGGGCCAGGCCCTGGAACTGCATACGCATCATGGGCTCGAAAAGCTGCGCCTTGGCGGCATCGGACTTGAGCAGGGTCAAGTAACGCGGTGAGCGCGGGGCGTTTTCATAGGCCACCAGCGCGTCGTACTCCTGAGCGCTGAGCATGATGATGCGCACTTGCTCACGCAGTGCATAGTCTTCCGCGGAGCGCATATCTTCCGGTGACAATTTTTTCACCAGGCGACCGATGATGCCAAATATCTGCAGTTGCTCGTCGTATGCAGACTGCTTGATCACTTTCAAGAAGCGATTGCCTACCAGCTTCCTGACTTCGGAACGCAGCAAGCGCTGGTAGATATCCAGCGCGCCTTTCTCGGTAAAAGCCGACTCAAGGCTTTCGGTGACCGCTACGCGATCCTCGAAGAACTGCGGAGAGATTCGACTGGTACGCGAATCATCACGCCCGCGATAGTTGTAAACCACCTCGGGCAAGATGGTGATCACGTCGCACTTCAGATACATCCTGGCCATGAAATCCAAGTCTTCGCCAGCCGTACCCTCAGGGAAACGCATTGCGTGTTTCTCAATGCTTTCCCGACGGATCAGGCGATTGCAGGCACTGATGTCCTGCATCAGCGTCGGCATCTCTTCAATGGTGGTGCATTCGATCAGTCGATTGAACTCACGCTGATGGACAGGAACTCCAATCCATTTGCGCCATTGACTAAAAGACTGCTGAATGCCGCAGACCATGTCGCTTCCATATTGCTTGGCGACTGCCACCATCTTCTCGTAGGCATCGACAGGAATAGTGTCGTCGGAATCCAGAAAAGAAACATATTCGCCATTGGCATGGGCCAGTGCCAGATTCCTTGCTGCACCCTGCCGCTTACGCTCCTGACGCAGCAGCTTGACCTGCGGATATCGCGCGCAATATTGCTCAACCAGTTTGTCGCCACCATCCGTAGAGCCATCGTCGACGACGATAACCTCGACGCCCTTCAACGTCTGCGCCAGTACCGAATCGAGACACTCGGCGATATAATCCGCGGTATTGTAGAGCGGAACCACCACTGTAACTTTTATGCCCGCATTAACCAAAGCAGTCATTTACTTGCGCCCCGCCAAAACAGCCACAACCAAACTCAAAACCCTGAACGGCAACATGACAGTATTCTTTCCAGGCTGACGTATAGCCTTAACGCACAGAAGAGAAAGCTGATAAGAAGTGGATGACTTAAGAGCGAATAGCCTCCGACTCAATTGATCATTTTTCTTACGCTGAGCCTGAAGGCGCTGGCGAACATCCGAGATCGCTCTGGACAATTTTGAACTCTGCGCTTCGACTTTCGCCAGCCGCAGGGATTCAACACGTAACCCGGAGTTCTCTTTAACCAAGTCGTCACTTCGCTTCCTCTCACCCTGAAGGGACTTGCGAAGCTCGACAATCGACTTCTCTCGTTCAGAAAATTCTATACGTAAAGTTCGCAACTGCTCCTCAAGGGTTATCTGTTTTTGCAGAAAATCTGCATTTTCTGCCAGCGCCTGCTCCAGGGCGCTCGTTAAGCGCACATCAGTCGCAGCCTGCGGCTCTCTCCTGCCCTCTGTGTCTGTTTTTGCCCGCAACGCATTACTTTTTTTATAGAAAGTCAATGCCAGCTCTGCCCAGCCACCAAACTGATGCATAGCTGATCGGCATTCGAGCACCACATTCATCAGCGCGCCCCGATCAAAATCCCCCCCCCTGCACTTGGAAAGCTCAAGATACAGTTTCCGCACCAATGGATTCTGAATTTGATACTCACTATAGGCAGAACGATTGAGAGCGGGCTTTACCTTTGTCGTCGAAGCAAAATCAGAGCCAACCAACTGCCCTTCTGGATATATGTAATTCTGCAGCTCCCGACACAAAGGAGCTGCCTTATCAGAAAAAAAATCTTCATAGTGGACAATCATACAGTTGCCGCCAGTATGGAACAGAGCGTCGCAGACCCTTATCAACCACACCAATTCGGCCAGAATAAGTGAATCGTCATATTGACGATTCATTGAAACTACCACTGCGGCAGGATCCCGCACGGCGAGCAAATAAATAGGCGCAAGTTTTCCCGTATTGAAAACGCGCACCCAAAGAGGCATCAGCGAGGCAGTCAAAGGGTCCTTGAATGCCCATCGATCGGCGCCTGCCAGGCGCGCCGAAACAACTTCCCGAATATTCCCTATGTACCTCCTCGAATTGAACATATCAAGGAAACCATCTGGAACAGGTAAATAGGGATGCCCACCTATCTTTTTTAGGATTTCGCGATTGACGGCTACTAACTCGCGATCTTCATAATCCCCTTCGGGATTCTGATCACCAGTAATGGTCCTCGCACCGGGAACGGTAGACACTCCCATTTCTTCCAGAATGCTCATCAACATCGAGGTTCCGGACCGACCGGGCCCCAAAACTATTACTGGACGGCTTTGCATATAATCAACTCAGCGAACGATTAACGAAATATTCGACTGTTTTATCGAGACCGTGCTGCAAATCGAATTGCGGTTCCCAGCCCAGCACCTCCCTAGCCTTGCGAATATCAGCATAATTGCGCAATACATCGCCTATACGCGCCCCCGTATTGGTCACGCGCATTTCTATGCAGTGCCGGATGAGCGAAGCTCTGATCTTTTCCACCAACTCCAACAAAGTCACCTCGGCTCCGACAGCAATCTGAAAGACCTCGCCACCTACAGGCTGCTGCATAGCGCAGACAATCGCGGAGATTAAGTCCTCGATATAGATATAGTCTCGCGTCTGACCGCCGCTGCCATAAATTTCGCAGGTTTCATTATTTATTGCCTGCCGAATAAACTTTGCAACAACACTGCTCTTTTTCGCCGAATTAGGGCCGTACACATTACCAAAGCGCAAGGCGACCGTATTGATACCAAAACTGTGGTAATAAGCTGAACAATATCCTTCACCGGCAAGCTTGCTGGCCCCATAAGGTGACACCGGATGCGGAGCGATCTCTTCGTGAATCGGAGGCTCCACTGCACCCGCCGGAGCCCCGGAAGAAGCGAAGACAAATTTTTTGACGCCTGAATGCCTGGCAGCTTCAAGCATATTCAGAGTCCCAATGACATTACTCTCCATATCGAAGCGCGGTTCTTCGACCGAAGGGCCAACGCCTGTGTTTGCCGCCAGATGGACAATGCAATTCACTCCTTCGGTAGCAGCTTGAACACAAGCAAAGTCCCGAATATCCCCTCTGACGATATGGACGCCCGCAGCAATGCCACCCATCCAATCCTGTACTGAGCATACATCTTGCAAATCCTCAGGAGAGCCGACCGAAAAATTGTCGAGAACTCGAATATGCAAATCAGGGTTCAATTCAATGAGCTTGGAAATAAGAGAACGCCCAATAAACCCGGCCCCTCCAGTAATCAAAACTGCATTAGTCATGTTTAATCATTTCCTTGTAGGCGGGGAGCAACTGGTCACGCACAATATTAGACCAATCAAAGCGCTCAACACATTGCAGGTTCACAGCAGGATCGGAAAGTGATTTGAACTCGCAGCAAATACGGTCTAACGCGGCGACAATTGATCGAATATCGTTGCAAAAAAAAGCAAACTGAAAACCAAATCTCTTCGAATAATCTCGATGCCCCACAGTATCTGACGCCAAAATCCTAATGCCCGCGGCAGCATATTCCAGAGACTTTAGTGAGGGGGCCTTGGCAAACAAGTCATCGGGGACATAGGCCACTCCTACATCGTAGCCAGGTAGTTTCTCGAGCAGGCTTTGTTGATCAATTGCGCCATGAAACACAACGCAACCCTCGCCTCCAGCCTGGCTGACTCGTGTGCGCAATTCATCCAATGCGTTACCCGCCCCATATATATCCAAACGCACCGGCTTTTGTAACTGTCGCGACCATGCAATAAAAGCATCCACTAAAACATCCAATTGCCTGGATGCAGTAACACTGCCAACATACACAAATTTTTCTGGGCTACTATTACAGCTCTCACCTCGACCACCTATTGAAGCCAACTCCACCCCAGGACAAACCTCCCTAACACGTCTGATACGCAGAGGTAGATTCTGGCCGATCGTCCGATGTGAATGCGTAAAAATTTGGTCATACAGCATCTGACATGCAAAGTATTTAAACCTAACTCTGATTCTATCGCGCCAAGCAGGGATTATAGGTGGAGACCTGAAATCCAACACCCACTTAGCAGTAGGCAACAAGCTTTTCAATCTTTGCACATAAAAAAGACAACTAGGGGAGTGAAAAACATGCACAACATCGGGCCTAAAGTCCGCAAGCAAACGATACACTTGATATAGCGCGTCTTCCCCTTGCCCGGATGGCACTGAACAAACCCGTACTCGACCAACTGGCATTATTACTTTCTCATTGCTTTTTTTTGGCGTAGGTGCAATAACCATAACTTCGGCAAATTGAGAAATTTTCTCAGGAAAAAAATAACTGGCCCCCCCACCAAGAACGCCGTATGTCGTACGAGTAATATAGGCGATTCTCATATATTTCCCAGCACATCAGAAATACCGCCACGAACAAACTCAGCCCCTCGCTTTAGTTTGTCATGCCCCAGAACCCAAGTATGGCTTGACAAGTCCGCACGCCGGCTAACCACAATATTCATTACATCCATACACATAACCTTGAGACCATAATCAGCCGCAGACAAAGCCAAAAATGTATCAGCAGTAGCCACACTAGCATCCGGATATCTAGGCATCTTTCCAGATTTTTTTTTCAACCCTATCGTGTTTCCAGCCAACCACAAGTTGTCCTCGCCTAACTTCTCCGAGGGAAAAACCTGCAAATCCTGCATCTGCACGTTTCGCGCATATAGCTGTCGATCTTCTTCAAAATACACAAATTTTGGCGGCTTACCATATATATCGCATTCAACACTATTAAGATGCAACATACTATCAAATAGATAATATGCTCCATAGTAGTCATCATCATCCATACGAAATGTATGAGTACCAACCGCCAATTGATATGCCAGATTCAAACATGCTCCGGCAGACATCTCGCTAGGCAATGCAACAATCTTCTCGTTAGCAGCCAAGCCAAAATCCAGGTCCGCCAGGTCTGCCATATCGCCGTTATAGACGATAACCAGTTCTTTCTTCTCGTACAGCTGCCCTCGGAAAGTTTCCAACACTCGCGGGATGAAATCCTTCCTGTAAGTTGGCGCCAGCACAGACGCCATAAAATCCGGTCCATTTTTTTGTTCTAGGCCAAGGTCTTGGGCGATCGTAGTCAACCGCATAGCATAGGTATGATGAGAATTGACCTCGCGCCAAGCTAGATGTGCCTGGCGCTGCCAGGAAAGGTAATCCTCCGCATCGCGTTCAAGCTTAAGCCCTAACTCATCAAGCGAGGAAGTCGAATAACAGAGCTGCGCTCTGATATCGTCGCTCGAAATTTCCCCCACATGATAAAGCGGTACTCGACAGGCCGCAGCCTCAACCATCATCCATTGCTGCTCAGTCTTGGCGATCACAGACTGGCTTGAGCTTAAAACTCCTTTAGAGAACTTAATCAGGTCCGGCTTATGCGCAAAATCAACACTACCAAGTACGCGCCACCCCTCGACTGACAGGGAGTTCAACTTACTTGCAAACAACAGATTATTAGAGTCACACAAGCTAATTTCTGCGCGCCTGAGATAATCAAATTTTTCGGCAGATTTTATGACATCGATTAGACCGTCGTAGACCACTCCAATCTCATCCTGATCAGAGCAAGCAGACCTGTAGGGGTTGAATATCTTTGGCTGAACGGCGGGTAGCAGCAGCTTAGCTGAAACACCTTGTTGCTCAAGCAATACGAGTTCTTCTGGGTCAGCGCAGTAAACATAGTCGACCAGCGCCGCAAAGGCTGCGTAATTACTATGGTACTGGCTGTCTTTGGTAAACCAGTAGACTGTTGGAACCTCATTATTCCTGGCAAACTCTAGCAACTCTCGCAACTGAGAATTGGCATAATTTTGCGCCAACTGAGCCATATACCAGTCGCGCGTAACGGTCTCAAAACACGATTCAATCAAAATAAAATCAAGCTTGGACTGCTCAAGAACAAATTCCCAATTACTTGGCGTCAGAAGATGCACATTCGATTCGTAACGAAGCGCAGCATTCAACCTACCCGTTACTAAAGCGCCAATATTAAGCTCACCGCCAATAGCGTCAGAGCCTATAACCTCATCATTTCGTGGCGGACAGTAGAACTTAATTCGATTCAACAACGAATCGTTGAGATCGCCATAACGATCAACAACATCGGACATCTTCTTCGCCTTATTAGTTGGCGCGGCTCAAGGCCGCGCATTTTCCTTGTTTACCACTTGATGCCTTTGAAGATCACATCCTTGCGGATGTTTTCCTTGAACTTACCGACTACCTGGAACATCCCGGCCATGACCTCGTCGGTGAGGTAGTGCGGCTGCACGCCCAGGTCGATCAGGCCCTGGTAGGTCGGGTTGTAGTAGTGCTCTTCAGCTTCCTTGCGCGGGTTCTCCAGGTGGTTGACCTTGACGTCGTAACCCAGGGATTGGCCCACACGCTGCACCATGTCGGCCAGCTGGTTGGCGGAGAAGGTTTCCATGATCTGGTTGAAGATACGCAGCTCACCCGTGGCCGCCGGGGCCTTCTCGGACTGGTGCACACACTGCAGGGTGTCCTTGATATTGAGGTAGCCACGGGTCTGGCCGCCTTTGCCGTATACGGTCAGCGGGTAGTCGACCACGGCCTGGACGATAAAGCGGTTGACGATGGTGCCGAACACTTCGTCGTAGTTGAAGATGGTATTCAGGCGCGGATCGATGGCGACTTCGTCGGTTTCGATGCCGTAGACCGGGCCCTGCATCAGGTCGGTCACGCGCAGATCCCACATGCGCACGCCGAACCACATCAGGTCGGTGTCCATCACCTTGGTGGTGTGGTAGATGGAACCGGCGGCGCGCGGGAACAGGAACTTGCCCTTGCGGCCCTTGTGCTCGATCTCGAGCCAGCCTTCTTCGATGTCGATGTTCGGGGTGCCGTACTCGCCCATGGTGCCCAGCTTGATGATGTGGGTATCACGGGAGAAGTCGCGCACGGCGAACATCAGGTTGTTGGTCACGCGCAGGTTGTTGACGATGGTCTTGTCGGCGTGTGCGTAGTCGATCAGCGAGTACGGCGCGGAAGGCTGCTCGGCGTAGTGCACGACGGTTTTCGGAATGCCGGTGAATGCCGGGTTGACGCACCAGTTGTACTTGACGCTGCCATCGAACAGCGAGCGCATGACCTGCGGCTCGGCCAGGTCGCCAATCACCACCTTGATTTCGTAGCCGGTCTTTTCGTGCCAGATCTTGGCCCGTTCCATCAGGGTGGGGATCGGGTAGAGCATGCCGACATCCAGGTCCTGGCAGTTGTTACGGCGCAGGTAGTTGTCGACCACAGTGACTTGATAACCACGAGCCGAGAAGTACATGGCGGAGGGCCAACCCAAATAACCGTCACCACCGAGAATCAATACGTGCATGTTTCACTCCTGAAAGTTGCCGGCGAGCGCTGCCCGCCGGCGGTTGCTGCGATCTTCTTCAGATCAGGTTATTTTCGACAAGGAACACTGCCAGTTCGTCCTGGCTCAACTTGGGCTCGTTCGCCGAGTTATAGGGGTTCTCCACCTGTTCGGAGATCACGCCCTGGTAGCTGTAGTCGATATCGGTGAAACGTTTCATGATCGCCGGCTTTACGACGAAGTAACGTTCGAGTTCCAGCGCGCGACCAGTTTCTTCGCCGGTCATCAGCTCTTCGTAGAGCTTCTCGCCAGGCTTGACGCCGATTTCCTTGATCTCGACCTTCGCCGGGTCCTGACCGTATTCGGGGGCCAACTTGCGGATCATCACTTCGGCGAGATCCTTGATGGCGATGACCGGCATCTTGGTGACAAATACTTCGCCGCCCTTGGCCAGCATGGCGGAGTCGACGATCAGTTGGACGGATTCCTCGACGCTCATAATGAAGCGGGTCATTTCGCTGTGGGTCAGGGTCAGCGGGCCGCCCTTGCGCAGTTGCTCGCGGAAGATCGGGATGACCGAGCCTCGCGAGCCGAGCACGTTGCCGAAACGGGTGGAAGCGAAGATACAGCCAGACTTCTTGAACTCGACGTTGGCGGCGGTGATAAGCCGCTCGCCCATCAGCTTGGAGGTACCCATCACGTTGGTTGGGTTCACCGCCTTGTCGGAGCTGGTAAAGATGACCTTGCTAACGTCAGCATTGACCGCCGCGCGAACGATATTGTCGACACCGAGGATATTGGTCTGCACCGCCTCGTGCGGTACTTGCTCGCAGAGGATCACGTGTTTGAATGCCGCGGTGTGGAAGACGATATCGACGCCTTCCATCTTGCGGGTCAGTGCGCCTTCGTCGCGGATGTCGCACAGGTAGAAGTGTACGTTGTGATGATTTTGATAGGCCTCGGTCTGATAGAACAACTCGCTTTCGTTGTTATCCAGAACGACAAGTTCCTTGACGCCATACTTGTGCACCAGCTGGTTGACCAGTTCCTTGCCAACAGTGCCGCAACCGCCGGTGACCAGCACCTTCTTGTCTTCGAAAAACATCGTCATGTCAATTTCCTGTGATTTGCTCGCCGGGGGCTTACTTCGTTTAGATCGCAATACCTTTCCAGGCACCGCATGTATCCAATACCGTCTGGTTGGCGTTATTGCCTAGCTGTACCGACTGGAAGTCCTTGTGGGCCACCAGCAATACGAGAATATCGGCCCTTTTCAGGGCCTCCTGCAGTTCAACGAACTGCGCATTGGGATGCAGCTCGGTTGGTGCGGCCGCCAGATGCGGCTCGACGGCGAGAACCACGTCGGGATACTTCGCCGCAACCGCATTGACGATAGTCAGCGCCGGGCTGGAACGCACATCGTCGATATTGGCCTTGTAGCTCAGACCGAGGAACGCCACTTTCGCCTGGCGTTTGCCATGCTGGACTTGCCACTGCGCCAGAACCTCCTCCACCTTGCTCACCACCTGTAACGGACGCTCGTCATTGATCGTACGCGCCTGGCGGATGATGCGCGCCTGTTCGGGGGCGGCATCGACGATGAACCAGGGGTCGATGGCGATGCAATGTCCACCAACACCTGGGCCGGGCTGAAGGATGTTGACGCGCGGATGGCGGTTGGCCAGAGCGATCAGCTCCCAGGTATTGATTCCCAGCCTTTCGCAGATGGCGGCCAGCTCGTTGGCAAAAGCGATATTGACGTCACGGAAGCTGTTCTCCGCCAGCTTGCACATTTCCGCCGTGCGCGCGTCGGTGAGTACGCACTCGCCCTGTACGAAAGCCCGGTACAGGCGCTCGGCCGCGTACGAGCAGGCCTTGGTCATACCACCGATGACCCGGTCGTTCTCCACCAGTTCGCGCAGCACCTTGCCGGGCAGCACGCGCTCCGGACAGTGGGCGACCCGAATATCCGAGGCCTCTCCCTCCTGCTGTGGAAAACTCAGGTCGGGGCGTAGCGCCGCCAGCCAGTCAGCGACTCGTTCGGTAGTACCCACCGGCGAAGTCGACTCGAGCACGATCAGATTGCCCTTGGCTAGCACAGGAGCAATCGACTTGCAGGCCTGTTCTATATAAGTCAGATCAGGCTTGTGGCCCTCCGTGAACGGCGTTGGAACCGCGATCAGGAAGGCATCGGCAGGCTCGGGGCAGGTCGTCGCGCGCAAGTAGCCTTCCTTGACCGCGGCATGAACCAGCATGTCGAGTTCAGGCTCAACAATATGGATCGATCCACGGTTGATGATCTGCACCGCTTCGTCGTTGACGTCGACGCCAATTACCCGTTTTTTCCGCGAGGCGAAAACTGCCGCTGTCGGCAAACCAATATAGCCAAGCCCAATCACTGATACCGTATTAAACATCTTGTTTAGCCTTGGCCCATTGTTCTAAAACGCGAACGATTCGCTCGCTCGCCTTGCCGTCGCCATAAGGATTGGTCGCCTGGCTCATACGCTGATAAATCGCTTCGTCCTCCAGCAGTTCACGAACCCCATCGAACAGGTTGGCAACGCTTGTGCCTACTAGTTTGACTGTGCCAGCCTCAACGGCCTCGGGACGCTCAGTGGTGTCGCGCATGACCAGAACGGGCTTGCCCAGCGAGGGTGCCTCTTCCTGAATACCGCCAGAGTCAGTGAGAATCAGGTAGGTGCGCGCCATGAGATGAACGAAAGCCCGATAATCCAGCGGCTCGATCAAGTGGATATTCGCGGTTCCCGCCAGCAGGCGATTGACCGGCTCGTGCACATTCGGGTTGGGGTGCACCGGATAGACGATATCCACATCGGGAAAGGCTTCGGCAATCTGTCGCAGCGCAGCGCAGATGCGCTCCATGGCCATGCCGAAGTTCTCCCGACGATGCCCGGTGACGAGCACAATACGCCGCTCGGCAGAAAGAAACGAGAACCTTGCGGCCAGTTGCTTGGTCACTAACGCGTCCGACTGAATCGTCGCGACACAGCCCAGCAAAGCGTCCACCACCGTATTTCCCGTGACATGTATCGTGTCAGGATCGACACCTTCGTCGAGCAGGTTCTGCCGAGCACGCGCGGTGGGCGCGAAATGCAATTCGGCAATCGGCCCCACCATCCTGCGCATCCCCTCCTCCGGCCAGGGCGAATAGATATCCGCGGTGCGCAAGCCCGCCTCTACATGGGCAACGGGAATGCGCTCGAAATACGCGGCAAGGGCTGCGCCAAGCGTGGTAACGGTATCGCCATGAACCAGCACCAGATCCGGCTTGAATTCACGCAACACACTACGCAGCTCCAGCAGGACACTACTCGCGACAGAGCTGGCATCCTGCCCGGGGAGCATGACGTCCAGATCGAAGTCCGCTGCAAGATCGAAGCAATCCAGCACTTGATCGAGCATTTCTCGGTGCTGGGCCGTGACGCAAACGCGCGCATCTACCCAGGCACAGGCCTGCAGGGCACGCACCAGAGGTGCCATTTTGATCGCCTCCGGTCGCGTCCCGAAGATACTCAGACACTTGAACTTCATGACCAGCAGTTCAACAACGCGCGCAACCTCGTATCACTACACATCGCCCAAGCCCATGCGACCTAAAATCGACTGAACGCAGGTGGCAACGTCGCTCTCGGCACTGCGAATATGGACATCCGGATGTTCTGGGGCCTCGTAAGGGCTATCGACGCCGGTAAAGTTCTTGATCTGTCCACTTCTCACTTTTGCATACAGTCCTTTGGGGTCACGTGCCGAGCATGTCTCCAGAGGGGCGTCCACGAAGACTTCCAGAAACTCCCCCTCGGCAAACAGCTCACGCGCTGCCTGACGATCCTTACGAAACGGCGATATCAGCGCCACTATCACTACCAAACCCGCTTCGGCCATCAGTTTGGCCACCTCGGCCACTCGCCTGATGTTTTCACTACGATCCGAGTCACTCATACCGAGATCGCGGCATAAGCCTTGGCGCATGATGTCGCCATCCAGAACCATTGTGTGCAATCCGCGCGTATGGAGCGCCTGCTCGAGTTGAGTTGATAACGTGGACTTTCCAGAACCGGACAATCCCGTCAGCCAGATACACATGGGTCGCTGGTTCTTCTGTTGACCACGCATATTCCGGCTAACAGCACAAAAACTAAAATCATTCATATGGCTGATCTATCATCAATTTTTTCTTAGTTGCCATAAGGATACGTCCAAAGATTGAATACATTTACTAAACATCAACTAGTAACTTCTACATACAGCTCAGCGCGCTCGTAACAAGCACGAATTTGACAAGCTAGTGCAGCTTTTTCCGCAGGACCACCGCGCACAATCCGCACCAGTGACGGCCATTGACGTATCCGGGTAACAAAATTCAACAGCCCTTTCTGGTCCGCATGAGCCGAATAGCCACCTATGGTATGCACCTGCGTCCGAATGGCATAGCGTTGCCCGTCTATTTCTACGTAACCACCGCGCGATCCGAACCTTTGGATTTGGCTACCAATGGTGCCGCTAGCCTGATAGCCAACAAACAGCACGTCATGCCTGTCATTTCCCAGCATGGCTTTCAGGTAGTTGACGATACGCCCACTGGAGCACATGCCGTTGCCAGCAATCACGATGGCCGGCTGAGAGGTTTGCGCCAAGCGATTGACCATCGCCAGGTGGGCCTGATGGCTGTCGACGGTCAGCAGGTTACGGAATGCCAGGGGATTACGCCCCTTCTTCAGACGTGAGAGGGCTTCGGCATCCCAGAATTCAGCTAGTTCCCGGTAGATCTGGGTAAAGCGGCTGGCCAGCGGGGAGTCCAGAATGGTGGGGAGACCGGACCAGTCGAGCAGGGCCTGTTTCTTCCCCCTTTCCCGCCCCCCCAAAGGGCGAGGAGGCTGATTTGCCTTGGTTTTACGGTGGATGATGTCCTCCAGCTCATAGATCAGCTCCTGGGTGCGACCAATGCTAAAAGCGGGGATCAGTACAGTGCCTTGATTGCTCAGGGCGTGCTCCAGCAACTTTTCCAAACGCTGGCGGCGGGTACGGCGGTTTTCGTGCAGGCGGTCGCCATAGGTGCTTTCGATCACCAGCACATCGGCCTTATAAGGTGGCCTTGGCGCGGGCAAGATGGGCGCATGGGGAGCACCTAAGTCTCCAGAGAAGACGATGCGTTTTTGTTCGCCGGTAGGATACCTAAGATCGATTTCCACATAGGCCGAACCCAGAATGTGGCCAGCGCGTTGAAGGCGGATACGGCAGATCAGACTCTCGGTTTCCTGCAGGGTAAACCAGGTCTTGTAGGGCAAGGCGACGATGCGCTGCTTAACCAGCTTGAGATAACGTTCGACCTTGCCCTGGTCGCGACTGAAGCCCAGCTTGAAGGCATCCTCCAGTACTATAGGAAGCAGTTTGGCTGAGGGCTCGCTGCAGAGGATAGGCCCCTTGAAGCCTGCGGCTAGCAGATACGGGATGCGCCCCACATGATCGATATGCACATGGGTGGCTATTAGGGCTTTGATGCCATCAAGAGGAAAATCAATCTCAAGCCGATTCGCCCCAGCCTTACCTGCGGGCGAAGTTTCCGCGCCTTGGAACAGGCCACAGTCGATCAGCAGGGCGTGCTCGCCATCCATTTGCAGTTGGTGGCATGAGCCGGTGACGCCAGCAGTGGCGCCATGATGGTAAATAGCAGGAAAGCTCATCAGTTAGTCCATTAACTTCGGCTGGAAGCGTTGGGAAGAATTACGGAGGCGAAAAATCTAGCGGGTATGACAGAAAAACGACAGCGCAGGTTCGCCAATGACACGGCACTTTGCCATCATCGCACAAGGAAAGCCATCTTGGGAGCAAGACGCCGCTGATTATTTGACGTCAATAGATCACGAGGCAAACATTTTAACTGGGAAACAGGACGGTCAGACGGCAGTCGTTGACGTGCTGCGACAAATAGCTATTCGCGCGCAGGCGCAACCTACACTCTTTCAGTGTCGCCAGTGAAGGGGATCGCTTGGGGCTATAAGAACGTTTTCGGCAGCACCATGGCCTACCTAGGCTCCACCCGCCGCTGCTGATGAATCCAATCAACTATCTCACCTTCTGGCTTGTAACCATTTACGGTGGCACGAAGCAGTTGGCGGACGCGGTCATAGTCATCGCACTCAACCGCTTCCAGCAACTCATCCAGTACCCTCTTGAAGGCATCCCAGGGCAGATGTTCTTCGTTGGCGCGCATGATCATGGGATGTTCAGTCGGGCTGACGTTATCTCCTATCAGCAGCTCTTCATAGAGCTTCTCTCCAGGCCGCAAGCCGGTAAATTCGATGGAGATATCGCCGTGGGGGGTTTTATCGGAGCGGATATTCAAGCCGCTCAGGTGAATCATCTTTTCGGCCAGTTCGACTATCTTCACCGGTTGGCCCATATCCAGCACGAATACGTCGCCCCCCTGCCCCATGGAACCCGCCTGAATAACCAGCTGTGCGGCCTCTGGGATGGTCATGAAATAACGGGTGATGTTGGGATGGGTCACGGTTACTGGGCCGCCCTTGCGGATCTGCTCACGAAAACGCGGAATCACCGAGCCCGAAGAACCTAATACGTTGCCAAAGCGCACCATGGTGAAGCGGGTGCTGCACACCTGATGCACTATTTCGCTGTCGCCAAACAGAACGGGGGCAGACTCGCAACTGAGTGCCTGCAACACCATTTCGGCTAAGCGCTTGGTACTGCCCATCACATTGGTGGGGCGCACCGCTTTGTCGGTGGAGATCAGTACAAAGTTCTCGACTCTTGCCTTAAGCGCCGCCTGGGCGGTATTCAGAGTACCGAGCACATTGTTCAATAACCCCTCAGCAATGTTGTGCTCAACCATAGGCACATGCTTGTAAGCCGCCGCGTGATACACAGTGTCGACGTGCCAGGCACACATTAGCTCAGAAAGGCGCGAGGCATTGCGGATAGAACCGAGGATAGGCACCAAACGAATCGACAGCGACTCACGCTGAATATAGGCCTCCAGCTCACTATGAATAGTGTAAAGATTGAACTCGCTGTGTTCGAACAAAATTAACGTGGTGGGTCGGCTGCTAAGGATCTGTCGGCACAGCTCCGAGCCAATGGACCCCCCCGCCCCGGTGACCATTACTGACTGACCACGAATACAGCGTTCGAAGAGATCTTTTCTCGGCGGAACTGGATCTCGCCCAAGAAGATCGGCGATATCGACCTCCTGAATGTCCTCTACTTTTACCCGTCCGGTTGCCAAGTCCATGTAGCCGGGCACCGAGCGCACATGCAGAGGGAAACCCTCGAGCAGTTCCAGTATTTCTCGGCGCCGAGCGCGACTAACCGAGGGGATCGCCAGGAGGATTTCCTGGGCGCCGGTATCGTCGATCATCTGCTGTATATGCTTGGGTTTGTATACCTTCAACCCTGCGATGATGCGGGTGGCGATATTATCATCATCATCGATGAACGCCACCGGGCGCATTACCCGCCCTACTCGTAACGCCGAAGTCAGTTGGTTACCTGCGGCCCCGGCTCCATACACTGCCACCTTGAGCAAACCTTCCGGCTGCGTCACAAAAGGCAGTTTTTGTCCGACAGCTAGCCATTCGCCTAAAAAATATTGGCGCATCAGCAAGCGCAAGCCGCCAATCATAAACAGGCTCAACCACCAATAATTGAAGACCAGCGAGCGCGGCACTAGCACAGTTGGCCGGTACCAGTAAACCATCAAGGCCAGCAACAAAGCCGACAAGGAAACGGCCTTGAAGATGCTCATAAGCGCATCATTACCGAAGTAACGCATCACGGCCCGGTATAGCCCCATACGTATGAACACCGGGATAGAAATTGCTGGAGCTGCAAGGAACAACCATAGGTGGCTGCCGAACGGATCGATTTTCGCTCCAAAACCCAAACGCACGATAAACGCAGCCCAAAGCGCCACCCAAATCAGCAGCAGGTCGGCCACTACCTGGATGCCCCGCTTGGTACGACGCGGTAGTTCCAACAGTTTTTTACGCAACATTGATAATCCTTGGCTCATCATTGAACCTAGTCACACAGCATCCTGCAGGGTTTCTCGCTCGCCCGCCCGAAACTGCAGGGCCAACCACCACAAGGGGGTATAGGCCAGGAGCCCACCCAGCAAGGCATCTACCTTACCCAGGCCAACCACCAGAGCCCAGGGCAACAACCAAAACAGATTAAGCGCTACCACAGCCAAGGTCACTGGCAGATGCTGGCCATAACGTCGAGCGGCAAACTGATAGGCATGGCTACGATGCGCTTCATAGACAGCTTCCCCTCTAAATAGCCGGCGCAACAGAGTCCAGGTGGCATCCACCACGAATACACCCAAGAGAATCAGCCAGCCCCAGAATAGTTCCGGCGCGACCCAGCCGGCATGCAAAGACAAGGCAGCCAGCATTACACCCAAAAAACCACTGCCGGCATCGCCCATGAATATGCGCGCCGGTGGGAAGTTCCAACATAGGAACCCCGCCACCGCTGTGGCCAGTAATAAGGGGACTGCCGCCTGTGCACCATGCCCGGCCAACAGATAAAGCAGCGCGCCACCAACGCATACACAGAGGGCTTCAACGCTGGCGATGCCGTCGATGCCATCCATAAAGTTGTACAAGTTCAGCAACCAAACCATATACAGCGCCGCTAGCGCGTAACCTATCCAGCCCAGGTCGTAATAGCCACCGAACAATGCGATTGGCGGCAGCCCTCCTAAAAAGAACAACACCCAAGCAGCCGCCAGGAAATGGCCAAGCAGTCGCCAGCGCGCGGCAATGTGACCATGGTCATCAAGAAAGCCCAACAACGCGACTGCCGCTCCAGCACCGAGCAACGCCCAGAACAGCGACCAATTCAGGGATTCGCCTCCAGCCAATAAAGGCAAAGAAGCCAGAAAGCAAATAACAATTGCCAGCCCCCCGCCCCGCGGCACAGGCACACTATGGGAACTGCGGTCGTTGGGGATGTCCATTAGGCTGCGCGCCAGCGCGTAACGCCTCAACAATGCCGTACCCAAATAAGACGCGATAAACAACGCCAGCAATAACCACCAAAACATCATGGATTCAGTTCCAAGTAGCGTTGTGCGCTCTGGCGCAAAGCTTTTTCCGCCACCAACGGCGGCTGCCACCCAAGTAGATCGCGCGCCTTGCTGATATCGACTTGCAAGGAACCGCATAACTGGTCGTACATTGCCCGGCGCCCCAACAAAGTAGCGCCCACGGCCATAAGCTGCGGTGGTATCGGCAGCATTTTGATGCGTCGCTGCATGCCGTCTCCCAGATGACTAATGACCTCCCGCGTGCTCATATCTACGCCGTCGGCAACCAGAAATAATTGATCAGCTGCGGCCGGATGCGTCATACAACGCTGCAGAAAGTCCATGAGGTTTTCCAAAGCCAGCATGCTGCGAGCATTACGTACCTTGGCGAACGGGAACGGTACACCTCGCCTAATCAAATGAAGTAAACGAGCGAAATTACCGGGTGCCTGGGCCGCATAGACCAATGGTGGGCGGATGATCACCAACTCCATAGCCTGGTCTGCCAAGAGTGCCTGTAAAGCCTGCTCAGCTTCGAGTTTGGACAGTGCATATGCCGCATGGGGCGCTGGTGGCGTCTGCTCAGTAAAGGGCCTACCAACACTCAGCGCGCCGTTGACGCCAATCGAGCTGATAAAAACAAAGCGTTTGACGCCCATTTCCAAGGCCTGCTCGGCCAAACGCAAGGCACCCTGGACATTGACGGCGCGAAACTGCGCCAAGGGAGCACTCTCTCGTTCCCGCAGTACATGGGCACGGCCAGCTGTATGTACCACCACATCACAACCTTCAAGCGCATGCCGCCAATCCATATCTTGGCCCAGCGCTCCGACTTGAACCCAATCGCCTGGAGTATTGGGCAATTGCCGTACCGCACCGCGTACCGACCACGACTGCTTTTGCAGATGCGCAACTAAAGCCGCACCGATAAAGCCATTCGCGCCAGTAACCAGGCAGCGAGACATGCCCACTGCACTATCGTACTGCATCGTCTCGCCCCTTAAATTCTGCCCCCCTCTTGTCCTGCAGTTTGACCGCAGGACAAGAAGCAGCGGGTGTTACACCTTGTAGAACAACCGATACCAGTCCACAAAACGCTGGATACCCTGCTCCACGGAGACCTTCGGCGTATAACCGGTGTCACGCACTAGGTCAGCAACATCGGCATAGGTATGCTCGACATCGCCCGGCTGCAGCGGCAGCAATTCCTTGGTGGTGGTCTTACCT
>CAMPJN010000003.1 GCA_946886875.1 uncultured Pseudomonas sp. | reverse complement strand
AGCTGTTGACCGACGTCCTGCAAAAAGCCGTGCCTTCGCTGAACGAGCAACAGGGCGAAGAACTCGGCATCTTTATGGCGAAGAACCGCGACATCTTCGCCAAAGCCTTCAAGAATCAGCCGGACGCCCTCAACGAACTGGGCCAAAGCACCGCCGAATAGAGCGCCCGCCTTCAATTAGGCTAGGTATCACTTGGCGCTTAGCGTGAACCTCGTAGGGTGCGCCATGCGTACCAACGCTGGCTGCAGACGCCTGGTGCGCGCAGCGCACCCTACGGATTGCCCCGCCAGCCATTACTTAGCTAGGGGCGAGGGATTTTTCACGCGCTCTCACAGGTCTTGAATACATAGCTGCCGGGGGCGGCCTCTATCGGTGGGTAATCCTGATTACCCAGGGCATTCAGGCTTTCGCGTTGCTCGCCCGAGCGTTGCCGCACCCAATCGAGCCATTCCACCCACCAGCTGCCCTTGTGCTTCTGCGCCTCGCCGTACCAGACCTGCGGGTCGTCATGCAGACTGTCGTGCTCCATATACTCGGCTTTGGGGTTGCTCGGCGGATTGAGAATCGCCTGGATATGCCCGCTGCTGGACAACAGAAAACGCCGCTTGCCACCAAGCAAGCTGGCCGAACGGTAGGCCGTGTCCCAGGGAGTGATGTGGTCGTTGACCCCGCCGACATGGAAGCTGTCGATGTTGATCTTCTTCAGATCGACGGGCACGCCGCCCACCTCCAAACCGTTGCTCATGAAGAAATCGATGAAATCGGCATGCAGCGCCGCCGGTAGGCAGGTGTTGTCATTGTTCCAGTAGAGAATATCGAAGGCCGGCGGCTGGCGGCCGAGCAGGTAGTTGTTGACCCAATAATTCCAGATCAGATCGTTCGGCCGCATCCAGGCGAATATCTTGGCCATGTCGCGGCCATCCAGAACCCCTTGCTGGTCGGAGCGACGCTTGGCCGCCTCTAATGTCGACTCGTCGACGAATAGCGCCGCGGGGCTCTCCACCTGACTGTCCAGTGCCGTAACCAGATAGGTCGCACTGGCCACTTTGCGCAACTGGCGCTTGCTCACCAGATACCCCTGCAACGCCGCTATGGTCAGGCCGCCGGCGCAGGCGCCCATCAGATTGACGGCCTTGCTCGCGGTGATAGTCCGGCACACGTCCACCGCTTCGTCCAGCGCTTGCACATAGTCAACCAGGCCCCAGTCGCGATGGCGTGCGTCCGGGTTGCGCCAACTCACCACGAAAACCTGGATGCCGTTCTTCAGGCAGTACTGGACATAGCTCTTATCCGCCGCCAGATCGAAGATGTAGTACTTGTTGATTTGCGGCGGCACGATCAACAACGGCGTGGCGTACTGTTGCTCGCTCATCGGCTTGTACTGGATCAACTCCAACATCTCGCTGCGAAACACCACGGCGCCGGGGGTAACCGCCAGATTGCGGCCTACCTCAAAGGCTTGCTTGCTGACCTGACTGGGCATGCCGCCGTTGTGCAGCACATCGTCGACCAGATGGCCGATGCCCTTGACCAGGCTGGCGCCGCCGGTATTGAGCAATTCCTTGACCGCCAGCGGGTTGAGCAGACTGTTGGAAGGCGCCAGGGCATCGCCGACGATGTCCAGAACGAACTGCGCCCGGGCACGGTCGTCGGCAGGTAGGCTGCTCTCATCGACCCAGGCGTTGAATTGATTGCGCAACGACAGATAGGCCTGCAAGCGCCGCCGATAGTAAGGATTGTGCTGCCAGGTGGGGTCCTGAAAGCGTGTATCCCGGGCGCCCGGCTGGTGCACCGTAGCACCGAGCATCACCCGACCCAGCTGGCCGCCGAGCGCAAGGGCGTGACGGGTGCTATGAATCGGTTGTTTGATGCCCTGCAGCGCGAGCGTGCGCAAGGTGGCGAATAGGCTGCGACCACGCAAGCTGGCGATATTGCGTTGCTCCGAATTCTGTTGCGATACGGCTACGGGCAAGGCGCCCGAGGAAGGTTTCTCTAGCATCTTAAATTCCACTCCGTTGTTATGCCGGCAAACGCCAATCAGAAAGAATCAATCCCAGGCGCGTCGGAAAGCGCTCCAAACTGCCGCGCAAATAAATCGAACCGAACAACACAGATCCTCGACCCGGTCAGGTCGCAACCTGACGGCAAGGGCTGCATAACGCGGCGGACTGTCCGGCACTGAGTCGCTCGTCTTTCTGAACGTTGCTGGCAACCGGAACCAAGAAGCCTAGCAAAGCCTGCTGAGTTGCATGCCAAGCTGCCTTATGTTCCATATCGAGAAAATGCCCGGCCTGCTCGATGGTGCGGAACTGGCAGTTGCGCGCATGGCCGGTGAACAGCCGTGCGTCGTCGACCGTGGTGTACTCATCCCAGGCACCATTGACGAACAACAGCGGGATATCGATGGCCTCGGCGCAGGTCCGGTAGTAGTGGTTGTCCTGGGTCAGCACCTCATGGATATGGAAGTGCATCTGCAGGTATTCATGCTCGGCCAGGTTACTGATGTGGCGATGATTGAAGCGCTTGAGCAACGACGGCAAATGCTTGCCGATGGTGTTGTTGATCAGCCGACCAATACCCATACGGTCGCGCGCCAGAAGAATACCCAGCCCCGCTTCCAGATAATCGCGCATCGGCTGGTTGACCCGTGCGGCGAACGAGCAGATCACCGCCTTCTCTACCCCACCCGGCCGCTGCGCCAACGCCAGCATCGCCGCAGCGCCGCCCCAGGAAAACGACAGCACATGGTTGGCGCCGAAGTGCTTGATCAAACCCAGCAGAATCTCCGCTTCGTCCTCCTTGCGAATCGGCGCGCCATGGCGGTTATGCAACCTCGACTGCCCAGCGTAGGGCTGGTCGTACAGCACCACATTGAAACGCGGTTGCAGGTAGCGCACCGTTTGCGCGAAAGAGGCGGTGGTGGCGAGCGAGCCGTTGACCAGAATGATGGTTTTGTCAGCGACCTGGTTGGCGTAGTACTCGGTGTAAACCCTGTATTTCCTGTGAATCTCAACGATGGCGGTTTCCGGCCTCATATCGTTTCTCCTCCTGGCACGAGTTGGGCAATGAACAACCTGACCGGCTGTTCGAAGGGCTATATCGCTGACAGCGGAACACCGGGACTGACCCCAAGTACCTTGCGAACAGATAAGTGACCTATCTGTATTCGATTAGTTGCAACGGATTAACACCCCCGCAGCCCGCCCGAAAAGCCCCGACGCAGACCGCTTCCCGTCGGGTTCATGGCTGCCCGGGGCAGGCGCTGAATGGCTGAAACACAGGGCTTATGACCGATCGGTCAGCACTCGACCACTTACTCCGACACAGGGTCAAACGTCGTCGAAGAGGAGTTCGCGCAACGTAAAAATCCGACGAACGCGGGGCTATTGCTATCCTCGCCGACCGCCTTGACCGGCGCCTGGCCATGCGCAGCTAATCGGAGCATGGCCTTGTCATTTACCGAGGCTTGGGGCAGGGTCAGGACATCCGCATGGATGCCCACCAAGATGATGCCAACCAAGGCGCCGGAGCCCCCTCATGTCAGACCTCTACCCCAGTATCGATCCCGATGGCCTGGTCGAATATTCGGTCGTCTACACCGACCGTGCCCTCAACCATATGTCGCAAGCCTTTCAACAGGTCATGCGCGACATCTCCGCCAACCTGAAACAGGTCTATAACGCCGACGCCATCGCCGTCGTACCGGGCAGTGGCACCTTCGGCATGGAGGCTGTGGCGCGGCAACTGGCGACCGGCAAAAAATGCCTGGTAATCCGCAACGGCTGGTTCAGCTACCGCTGGACACAGATCTTCGAGATGGGCCAGATCCCCGCCGAGTCCCAGGTACTCCAAGCCCGGCCGATCGAACCCGGCAGCCAGGCCGCCTTCGCCCCGCCACCGATCGACGAAGTGGTAGCCGCCATCCAGGCGCAAAAGCCCCAGCTGGTCTTCGCCCCCCATGTCGAAACCTCCTCGGGGATGATCCTGCCCGATGACTACCTGCGCGCCGTCGCCGATGCCGTACATGAAGTCGGCGGCCTGTTCGTGCTCGACTGCATCGCCTCCGGCACGCTCTGGGTCGATATGCGTGCCTGCGGCATCGACGTACTGATCAGCGCCCCGCAAAAAGGCTGGAGCGCCTCGCCCTGCTGCGCCCTGGTCATGCTCAGCGAACAGGCCCGAGAGCGCGTCGAAGCCAGCCAAAGCACCAGCTTCGCCTGCGACCTGAAGAAATGGCTGCAGATCATGCAAGCCTACGAACAAGGTGGCCACGCCTACCACGCCACCATGCCCTGCGACGCCCTCGCGCGCTTTCGCGATGTGGTCAAGGAAACCGCCGGCTACGGCTTCGCCAAAGTGCGCGCCGAACAACAGCAACTCGGCGAACAGGTCCGCGCCCTGCTCACCCGCAAAGGCTTCAAAAGCGTCGCCGCCGAAGGCTTCCGGGCCCCAGGTGTGGTGGTCTGCTACACCGACGACGGCGAAATCAAAAACGGCAAAAAATTCGCCGCCCAAGGCCTGCAAATCGCCGCCGGCGTCCCCCTGCAATGCGACGAACCGGCGGACTTCCAAACCTTCCGCATCGGCCTGTTCGGCCTGGACAAACTGAACAATATCGAGCGCACGGTAAGCACCCTGGAACAGGCGCTGGATAAGGTGCTGGAGGGTTGATATTGCGCGGAGAGAACAAATGGACTTCAACTGGCACAGCGATCCGATCACACGCAGCACCGCAGTCTGCGCGGGCTATAAAAACACCCAGAATGTGCGGCGCTTTATGGTTGAGCAATGCGGAGTGGGCTTCCGTTTCGACAGAAGCTTTATGGCGTGGGTAAGGAATGGCCTTCCTAAAAGCATGGGCAAGGTGGTTGATGAATGGAAGGCTCGTTACAAAATCTGATTGCTCGTGACTGGCGGCAATCGGCCAATAAAGGAGGGACTGACTTATAAATAAATCTGTCCCCTTTTTCGCTTTTTCGGTTCTTTTTCGGTTCCTGACTCTATGGTTTGCGCCCGCATGCGCGACTATATGTAGAAGACAATAGGCAGAACCGCAATTATTTGAAATCGTGACTTCCGCCCTACCCTATTGCTCCTCTCCGCCTCCTGAAACCCTGACACTAAACCCCTTGATATATTGAAAGATTGAAAAGATATTTCTTCCAAAGAAGCTCCTTTGCCATATCAAGCAAAGATTGATTGGAGTTTATGGATTCCACATCGTATTTTTTCTGCTCCCCTTGCGCCCCTTTGCCATGCGTAAAATAGGCCTCAAAGTAGATGGCTATTATTTCAATCATGTTATTGATGATTCTTTCTGCATCACTAAGACTATTGCTGCCGGTAACTTGGCCGACAGCAAGATACTCTGCGGCACTTCGAAGCCCGGACGCTTCTTTCACACTGTCCCAGTAGTATGGAATTACTGGGCCTTTCCAGTCATATTTTTTATTAGTCAAGTTAAGGCCGGCATAGCTGGCATAGTCAATAACGCCGAATTTGACGAGGTCGTTGACCATCATACCTATCGGCAACATTACGTAGGAGCGCACGGCCTCGGCTGCCAGCGTGATGTTGAGCACCTTGCCGATCAGCTCCATGAATTCAAGGTCCCACGTTGAACTACCTTGAGTGCTCTGCTTCATTTTAAGCAGCTGCCGGACTTCTCGCGCTATTTGTTGCTGACCTATTTTTTCATCCTGCCAAAACCTGGGAATATTGAATCTAATGATTTCAACGATCTCCTCGTATGTACCGTTTGCCGCTGAGGTGCCACTAGAGACGAGTTTCAAATCTGTCGTATTCAAACCATGCTGGGTTGGATAGATAAAGTAGGAAGACTTCCAGCGAGGAACGTTAAGTTTGATATTGGCGCCAGCAAATACGCCCGCTGCCCACAGGGACTGAAATGCAATGAAATCGCCTACACTATCGATCTTCATTTCACGTATGGCCGGCAGACGGACACCTGTTCCTGGAATAGTGCCCTCGGGCCTGGATTCATTTACATATGAGGGATGTATGTTTCCTTTAAGAAAATCAATGCGCTCTATCGTTTCCCCCTGAAGCCATTTCAGCAAATCCTCGCAGTCGATAAAGTAAGTGCCATTATTGTTTTGCAGCACCAGATTTTTCGCATTTTTGCTGAACTGCATGGCGTTCCCTCGCATTCCCGTCAATGACTGCTTCAGCCTAGTAACTCAGGCCGCGGTTGCAAGACGCTCACTCAATAGCCTTTTCAAGGCTTGGCGATGATCCGGGGGCAATGCCCTGTAGTTCTTCCGCACGCGACGATCATGGCGGCGCTTGGCTTGTATGTCCGGCGCCTGAGAATGCCCAGCCTCTGAAAGGAACAAGCGGAAACGTTGATCGAGACAGCAGGGCTTCCGGCATCACGTCAGGCGTCCGCTTCGCGCTGCTCCTCATCCAGCGCGCGGGGGGCACCGTGCGCGGCTGCCTGCGCTACGCATACGCGGTTGCGGCCGTCGCGCTTCGCCTGGTACATGGCTTGGTCCGCCGCATCGACCAGTCGGCTGAAGTCGTCATCATCGGGCGAGGACAGCGCCACGCCGAACGACGCCGTGACCGGCAGGGGGTTTCCGTCCGGCGAGGTCAGACGTGTATTTTCCACCGCCGCGCACAGCCGTTCGGCGATCTCGACTGCGGCCTGCGCGTCGGTGTCCGGCAGCAGCACGCAGAATTCTTCACCGCCCCAGCGCGCGGCGATGTCTACCTCCCGCAGCTCGCCGCGCAGTAACTCGCCGATCCGACGTAGCACCTGGTCGCCGGTCTCGTGTCCGAAGCGGTCGTTGACCGACTTGAAGTGATCGACATCGAAGAGGATCAGCGCCAGCGATCGTCCGCTGCGACGCGCGCGCGCCAGCTCGTGGCCTGCCTGTTCGATCAGGTGACGGCGAGTGGCCAAAGCGGTCAGCGTGTCGGTCGATGCCAGCTGCTCCAGCTGGAGCTTCTGCCTCTGGCGTTCGCTGATGTCGATGAACGACACGATGACCTGTTGCAAGCTGCCGTCCTGCCTGGTCGCTGGTACCGCGTTTACCAGTAACCAGCGAATCGGTTCCGATCCGCCGACCTGGATTCCGGTCACGTAGTCGCGCAACGACCGACCGCTGCGGATGACGAGGCTGACCGGGTATTCGTCGACGGGCATCGGCGAACCGTCCTCGCGGACGAAATGCCATGCGGGGTCGATCGCCGAGCGTCCCAGCATCTGCTCCCGGGTCAGCCCGAGCAGATCCGCCGCGCTCGGATTGGCGAATTCGATCGAAGAATCGCCGGCATGCACGACGACGGCCGTCTGCACACTGTCGATCAGCACCTGCAGCCGCTGTTGGCTGTCGCGCAGCGCCTGCTCGAAGCGCTGGCGTTCGCTACCGTCGGACAGCGTACTGCGGCTGTGGTGGAAGCGGCCGCGGGCGTCGTATACCGCCGTTTCGCTGAGCACCACCGGCAAGGTGCTGCCATCCTTGCGCACCAGCTCCAGTTGCAGGTCGCGCACCACGCCGCATTCCTTGAGGCGCGAGAACTGCGTCTGAAAGACCTCCCAGCTCGCCGGTGTGAGTAATTCGAACAAGGTTTTGCGGCCGACCAATTCATCGCTTTCGTAGCCGAGCCACTCGAGCTCGGTGCGGTTGATCCGCACGATCCGCGCCTGGGCGTCGAGCGAGTGGTAGCCGCAGGGCGCGTTTTCGTACAGGTCGACGATTTCGGCCGATTGCTCGGTCTGGATGCGGTTGGAGGCGGCCAGTTGCAGCATGAGCAGTCGCATGTGCCGCGCCTGGGCTACTGCGCCAGCGAGCAGGATGGCAAATACGATCACGGCGGCGTACAAGCCTTCTAACGCTCGTTCGGGCAGCCCGGGCATCTCGGCGCCAAGCGTATGCGAGGCCAGCAGGCCAAGCCCGGCAACGCCAACCCCAACGCTGCTGGCCAGCCAGGGCTGCTCGATCCAGGACGCGATGCGCCCAACCTCGCGCGTCGCCATGAAGATTCCCACGCCGAGCACGGTCAGGGTGATGGCGGTCAGCAGGGCCATACGTGTGAGACCGGCCCACTCGAAGGCGGCAGTCAGATCGAACGCGTAGCCGAGGGCCGCGACCAGGGCGAGCGCCGCGCTCAGTGCCGCCAGCATTGCAGATATGCTCAATGCCCAGATCCGCGAATGCCCCGGTACCAGGATTGCCAACCCTAGCGCGGCCAAGAGCAGGCCAACGGAGGTGTTCGGTGCCATACGCCCCGGATGCGGGTGCGCGCGCCCGGCGATGAACAGTTCATCGACCGCCATGTTCCAGCCGAATAGATACTCGAGCAGCGTCAACCCCGTCAGCAGCAATATCGGGACGATGGCCGCCAGCGCCCAGCGAGGATGACGCCTGAGGGTCAGCAGCAGGCCCGCCCCAGCCAGGATGAAACACAGTCCGGTGTTGAAACGCACCGTGGACGACGCCGGTACCAGCTGGGTAGCGTCGGGGATGCCGAGCAGCCACAGCGCGCAGACCAGGCTGCCAACGAGAAAAACGGCGATGGCGGCAGCCTCCGCGGTGCGGCGCTGGATTTCCGTGGGCTGGTCTCGGATCACGCCGACCTCGGCTCGGTGGGCTGCGAGATTTCAGCATAGGAGAAGGGTTAGAGCCGGACCCTGATCAAGATCAACGAAAGGGCCTAGCAGCGAAAAGGCGAAAACGCAGTCGGTGCCACTGGCTGCTGCTTGCCATATGCGCTGTGCTGATGGCCTGAGGCCTTGAACCCAGGACCCAGGCATGCCCACACCGTTGCGGTTATCCCGATGAAAGCATGCGCAGGCCGTTGAAAAACATAGGCAAGACAAGGCGGAACGGCCGAGAAAAGGACTGGGCCCACACGCGAGGCCATTTTCAACGCCGTAGCGCAGGTAGTTTTTCAACGGCCTGCTAGCCCTGTTTCAGAACAATCTTAAGCAGTCATTAAGCCCGAACTTTTAGCTGTTCAGCTTGGTTTCAGGCTAGCTCGATAAGGTTGAGCCATTCCTATCTGAAGGGCTTCACCATGAACAAGACTGCTTTTTCTCTCGCCCTGGCGGGTTTTGCTGCGCTACCGACCTTGAGTCAAGCACGGGAGATCACTCTGCAAACCACGCTCAAGGAATACCGCGGCAACGAAGCCTATCTGGCGGTATACGTCACCGATGCACAGGGCAACTATCAACGCACGCTGTGGGTCTCCGGCAAGAAGGCCAAGTACTACAAGCATCTGCGCGACTGGGCTCGGGCCGGCAATAAGGCAGTCGAGTATGACGGGCTCACCGGCGCCAGTGTTGGTAGCGGTGAGAGTCTGGAAGTGGCTGTCGAACTGGAGGATGCCCTGATCGACGCTGGCTACCAGATCCGTATCGACACCGCCGTCGAAGACAAACGTGATAACCGTGCCGAAATCACTGTGCCACTGACCCAGCAAGCAACCGAGGTCAGCGGTGGAAAACAGGGTTATGTCGACCGCTTCAGCTATCAATTCTGATCCCGGAGCACGCACATGCTGTCGCGCACCCATCTCATAATCAGTCTGGTTCTGGGCGCCATTCTCATGCTGTCGGCAGTCACAGACCTGGTGTTGGCTGGCAGTACCCTTGCTCAGCATCTGCAAGTGGCGTCACCTTCCGGTCAGAACGTCGGCGAGGTTGCACAGCGCATCGCCACACAGTTGCGGGGGGGTTGAACGCATTGAGCGCGCGCCCAATGGCGAGTTGCGCGTGGCCTTCGCCAATGCCAGCGCAAGTGACGTCGTTCTGGTTGAGCCGAGCACAGGAGCGGTCATAGCGCCTTATCAGTCATCGGAGACGCTCACCTGGGTGCGCAACCTGCACCGAGAGTTGCTGTTGGGCGAGTCTGGACGCTGGTTGAGCGGTTTTTCGGCACTGTCCTTGCTGGTGCTGGCGGTGACGGGAGCTGGCCTGCTGGCGCGTCGGCTGGGTGGCTGGCCACGGCTCCTGCTGCCAATTCCCGCTGGAAAAGGGTTGATGCACTGGCATGCGGTGGTGGCACGTTGGGCTCTGCCTGTGCTGATCATTCTCGCCCTGAGCGGGCTCTATCTGTCCGCCAGTAGTCAGGGGCTACTTGGCGACGCTGAAGACGCTGAACCCGCCTATCCGGAGGCGAGCTACACGGCCCCTGCGGCCAAATTGAGTGACCTGTCGGCGTTGCGCAATCTTGATCTGCGGGACCTCCGCGAGCTGGAGTTCCCCAGCGATAGCCAGCAAGCGAATTTCCTGACCTTGCGGACGGTATCGGCAGCGGGCTTCGTCAATGCCAGCACGGGCCAATGGATCAGCTACCAGCCGCACGGATTCAGCGCGCGAGTCTATGAAGCCTTTTACGAGCTGCATACCGGCGCCCACTCGCCCTTTTGGGCGCTGGTGCTGGGCGGCGCCAGTCTTTCCGTGCTGTTTCTCAGTGGCTCCGGGCTGCTGTCTTGGTGGCGGCGCAAGCGTCTGAGTGACTCGCTACGCGACAATACAGCGCCCCATAAAGCGCAAATCATCCTCTTGGTCGGCAGCCAGGAAGGGAATACCTGGCACTACGCCCGCCAGCTGCATCAGCAGCTGCGGGCTCGGGGTCTGGGCGTGCATTGCGCCAGCATGAATAAGCTGCAGCCGCGTTATCCTCAGGCCAAGCATTTGCTGGTGCTCACCTCGACCTACGGCGATGGTCAGGCGCCTGATTCGGCCAGCGAGTTTCTCAGCCGCCTGCAACGAAGCGAACTGGAAAGCGGCTTGAGCACCACCGTGCTCGGCTTTGGTAACTCCCGGTTCCAGCATTTCTGCGGCTATGCCCGCGAAGTGGAACTCGCCCTGAAACAACGGGGCTTGCGTTCACTGTTGCCAGTGCACTGTATCGATCGTAATTCGATTGATGAACTGAACCAGTGGGCTGGAAAGCTCGGCGAGCAACTGGGCATTGATCTGCACTTCACCCAGGAAGTTGCCCGGCAGCCTTTGCAGCAGTTGCAACTGCTGAGTAGGGAAATCTATGGCGAGCGTAGCGAGTCTCCCGCGGCAGTTCTCCGCTTTGCCGTCGCACAGATGCCGTCGCAAGGGTTATTCCGTTGGCGCCAGCGCCCCCGCTTTGCTCCGGGCGACCTGTTGGCCGTCAGCCCAGGTAATGACTTGCCGCCACGCTTCTATTCGATTGCGAGCAGCGATGAAGACGGCGCCCTGGAGATTTGCGTGCGTAAGCATGCCGGGGGGCTCTGCTCATCACGTCTGCATGACCTGAAGGTGGGTGACTTCATCGAGGGCTTCATCCAGCCGCATGGCAACTTTCGTCCCGCGGCGGGCAATCATCCGGTGATTCTGGTAGGGGCTGGAACAGGGCTAGCGCCGCTGATTGGTTTCGTTCGCAAGAATGCCAATCAGCGTCCAGTGCACTTGTATTGGGGCGGCCGTAATGCCCAGTCAGACTTTCTTTATGAGAAATCCTTAGGCGAGTACCTGGCTGACGGACGTCTGACCAAATTGGGCCTGGCGTTCTCCCAGGCATCCAAGCCGATGTATGTACAGGATCGGCTGCAACAGGATGCGGGGGAGTTGCTGAGGCTCCTGAAACAGGGCGGCCAGGTGTTGGTCTGCGGCTCCCGGGACATGGCGGCTGCCGTCAGGGCTGTGCTCGAGCCGCTACTGCAGCAGTTCGGCACCAGTATCGGGCAACTACGACTACAAGGGCGGTATCGCGAAGATGTCTACTGACGCCCAACTGCTGCAGCGCTACACCCTCAGCGGCGCGACCATGGGTACCCGCTACAGCACGGTGTTCTATGCACCCAGCGGTCTCGGTCTGCACGCCATGGCTGCGCAGCTGCAACTGGCGGTAGATCAGGTAGACCAGCAGATGTCGACGTGGAAGCCTGAGTCCGACCTGATGCGGCTCAATGCTGCGGCCAGCGGCCAATGGCTAAGCGTGCCGGCGCAACTGTTATGGGTGTTGACCAGCGCGCTTCATGTCAGCAACGAGTCAGGTGGCGCCTTCGAGATTGGTGTCGGGGCTCTGGTCAATGCTTGCGGCTTTGGCCCGCAACCGGTAGCGGCAGCCACGCCCGGTAAACCAGCCCGTGCGTGTGAAGTTGTGGAAATCGATCCGGCTAATTGTCGTGTGCGCAAGCATGCGCCAATAACCCTGGATCTCAATGGCATTGCCAAGGGCTTCGGTGTGGATCAGCTGGCCCGCTGCCTCGACCACAATGACGTGACGTCTTATCTGGTAGGCATTGACGGAGAGATGCGGACCAAGGGAGTGAAAGCTGATGGCAGCGATTGGTGCATCGCCCTGGAAAAGCCCGTAAAGGGTCGCCGCGAGGTGCTCGGTTCCCTGGTGCTGAGCAACACCGCCATAGCCACCTCGGGTGATTACCGACACTGGCGTGAGCGCGAGGGTATGGTCTTCTCACACACCATGGACCCCTTCATGGGAGCCCCCTTGAATTCGACCCTCGCTTCGGTATCAGTGCTCTGCACCTCCTGCATGTACGCCGATGCTTGGGCCACGGCGCTCATGGTGCTGGGGGTTGAACGTGGCGTACGGATGGCAGAAAGCAAAGGTCTAACCGCGATATTTGTCATCCGTGAGGGTAATCAACTACGTGAAGTGACTGTGGGCATCTAAGGCGCGTTGTCGGTCACCAGGGCGCCGCTCCGCTTTTAGCCGAGCAGTTACAGCTTTAACCCAGCGCTTAGCTTCAGCACCGGCCAGCATCCGACATATTCACGCGCCCAACCTCAAGCAGCGCGGATTACCCCTTCAAAGCCGCTTCGATCTTCGCGATATCGATCTTTGTCATTTCCATCATGGCTTCGAACGCGCGCTTGGCCGCTGCTGGATCGGGATTGGCTATCGCATCGGTCAGGGCCCGTGGGGTGATCTGCCAGGACAGCCCCCACTTGTCCTTGCACCAGCCGCATGCGCTTGCCTGACCGCCGTTTTCGATAATCGCATTCCACAGGCGGTCGGTTTCGGCTTGGTCGTCGGTCGCCACTTGGAAGGAGAAAGCCTCACTGTGCTTGAAAGCCGGGCCGCCGTTCAGCCCGAGGCAAGGAATGCCCATCACGCTGAACTCGACCGTGATCACATCGCCCTGCTTGCCCGCCGGATAATCGCCAGGCGCGCGATGGACAGCGCCCACAGCACTGTCCGGGAAGGTCTCGGCATAGAAAGTCGCGGCGTCCAAGGCGGTGCCGTCGTACCAGAGACAAATCGTATTTTTACTGGTCATCTTTGCTCTCCAATATTTTCAAAATCGGAAGTGATAGCTGCACTCCAACCACGCAGGCAGCCGGACTAGTGCGGCGATCTGCCTACGGGGGTCTACCGCGCTCTCGCCAACAGATCACTCGGTGGGCTAAATGCCCTTGCCCAGCAGCTTTCCGTTAACCGTCTTGCCATATAGGTTCACACCATCGTTGGCGTGGTACTTGTCGCGGGTCTTTTCCACCGAGCCATCGATCAAGCGCGGATCCTGGGGTCGTTCGTGGCTGTTCATAAATGCCGCCACATGCCAGGCGTCTTCGTCCGACAGGCTGCCGCCTTTGCCTAGCGGCATGCTCTCCTTGATGAAGGCTGCGGCGGTGTTGATCCGATGCATGCCAGCCCCCCAATTGAACGAGTCCGCGCCCCACAGCGGCGGAAACACATAGTCCGCACCCGACTTCTGCCCTTCGCCATTGTCGCCATGGCACAGCGCGCACTGCGCGGCAAATATCTGCTGCCCTTTAGCAAGGTCATAGCCGCCCTCGGGTTGCGGCACTTGCGGGTATGCGCGGCCCGGCAGTTCCTGAGCGGTCGGTGCGCCAGTCGCGAGCCAGTACGAATAGGCCGTGAGGGCAGCAATTACCGGGCCGTCCGCTGCCGGCGCCTTGCCGTTCATGCTGAATTGAAAACAGCCCTGCAGCCGCTCGGTATAGCTGTTCACCTTGTCGTTCTTCTTCCGGTACGCCGGGTACATGGTGTACGCCGCCCACAGCGGTGCGGAGTTGGCCTTGCGGCCCTGCTCGAGGTGACAGTTGGCGCATGAGAGGCCGTTACCTACAAATTCCGGCGCCCGATTCTTTGTGTCGACGAAGATCGCGCGGCCTTCCTGTACCAGCTTGCCAAAGGCGTTGTCGGGGAGCTCGCGTTCCTCAGGGGGCTGAAAAAACTTACTGCTGGCGGGCTCCCCTGCGTCGGTGAGCAGTTGGGACTGATCCGCCATCACTATGTCGCTCGCATAGGCAGGCAGGGCGAATGCGAACAGCAGCAAGCTCATATGCGTTCTCATTTTCCTGCTCCCTTGTCAGTCAAGCCGGCGAAATACTCAGAGACGGCTTTGATCTCCTCGTCGCTAAGGCCGCGGGCGATATGCCCCATCAGGTCGTTGGGATCGTTCTTGCGCGTGCCTTGGCGCCAGGCGGTCAGCTGCGCGGAAAGGTACTGGGCGGATTGCCCAACGAGCGGCGGAAAGGCTTTGCCGACCCCCACTCCGCTTGGGCCATGGCACGCCACGCATTCGGGGATGTTGCGCTGCCAGGCGCCACGCAATGCCAGTGTTTCACCAACGCCTTGTGCCACAGCCGCGCGGCCGATCCGCTCGACCTCGGGTTGCGGCTTTTCGGCCAGCATGGTCGTGACAGCATCCGCTTCCTCGGCGCTCAAGGCCGCAGCAATGGGTTGCATGATCGGATTGGCGCGCTTACCCGAAGCGAAGTCGGCCAGCTGTTTTTTCATGTAGTCGGCGGACAGTCCGGCAAGGCGCGGAAACCCGGTGGCGGCCATCCCCTCCCCTTCGACACCATGGCAGGTGACGCACGCCATTGCAGCGGGGTTGGCCCCGCCTTTGCTGTAGACAGCTGCCGGGTCGGCAGCCTGAGCAAACACGGATATCGCTAAAAGAAGCCCGGCTAAGGGTCCGCGAGAGACGTTCATGTAGCCTCCACATCATTGTTGTTCTAGGTATCGGCACTGGGCCGCGCGGAAATGCGTCGCGGAAAGCGGCCCCGCTTCCCCATCAGAGTCGGATTGGCCTCGAGCTGTTCACTTACCTTAGGCAAATGCTTTTGATCGGCTGCAGTTATCGGATTTCCCACGCCGTAGGGGCGTAGCTATTTGCTGCGGCGCAGCCCCTTACTCCTCAAGGCGACCCGTGGCGTCACGGTCGCGCTCGTATCGCCTGGTATGTGGAAACGGCGGCAACCAGGACTCTCGGCGAACTGTCCAGAGTTCGTAGGTGGGCCTCAACTGGTCAGGGGCATCCAGGCAGCCCAGGTTCACTTCGATTTCGTCAGCAGTGCGCGAGAAAACCGAGGAACCGCAGCGGGGACAGAAGAACCGCCCGGCGTAGTCGCGTGTTTCGCCTTCGATGGTCACCGCATCCTCGGGGAAGATCGCCGATGCGTGAAAGAGCGTGCCATGATGCTTGCGGCAGTCGAGACAGTGACAAAGGCCGACCCGGTATGGGCGCCCCGAGGCGACAAGTCGAACGTTGCCGCACAGGCAACCGCCGGTGAATCGGTCCATGCTGCGTCTCCTCTAAAAGCAGATGGCCTGAAGGTTAGCCCCGCCGGGCGCCGGTAAAAGATATGCCAGTCTTTCCGAGCATGCCGTCAGCCAATCCCGATCTATCCCCTGTCCTCATCGCCGTCAATCAGGCAGGCGACCAGATCGGCGGCGAACCCGGACAGCGCCTCCCGTTTGCGTATGCAGACTTTCAAATCGCGCCGGGCCCAGGGCTCTTGCAACTCGACCACGGCGAGCGGCGCGCGTTCGGTCAAGGCGTTGCGCGGCACCAGCCCGAGGCCGACGCCGGCGCTGACCATGCGGCATACCGCCTCGAAGCTGCGCACCTGAATCCGCACCTGTAGATGCCGGCCGAGCGCGGCCGCGGCGTTCATGGTGAAGGTGTGAATGGCCGAGCCCGCGTGCAGCATCACGAAGGGGTAATCCAGCACCTCGGCAAAAAGCGCGCTGGGCCGCTGGGCGATCGGGTGATCGCTGGGGGCGATCAGCACCAGCCGGTCCGCGCGATAGGGGATCAGTTCGACTTCGGCGCCTTCGACCGTGTCCGCCACCACGCCGACATCGACTTCGCCGCGGGCAACGGCCAACACCACTTCGGGGCTGGTGTGCTCCTCCAGAGTGATGGTGACTTGCGGGTGGCGGCGCAAGAAGCTCGACAGGCTGTCCGGCAGAAAGGCATGGGTGGCATGGGTGTTGGCCCACAGGCTGACATGACCGCGCACGCCTTTTGCGTAAGGCGTGAGGTCGGCATGCATCTGTTCGAGCTGGGCAAGTACCTGGCGCGCGTGGCGCAACAGTGCATCGCCGGCACGGGTCAGGCTGATGCCGCGGGGTTCGCGGATCAGCAGCGGCGTGCCCATCGATTCTTCCAGCGAGCGCATACGATGGCTGGCCGAGGACGGCGCCAGATGCACGCGCTCGGCGCCGCGGGTCAGGTTCCTGGCGTCGGCAATCGCGACGAAGAGGCGCAGGTCGGTCAGGTCGTAGCTCATAGGGTTGGTTGAATCCGAACGATCAGTTGCGAGAAAGCCAATTTCACAGCGGTTATACACCCGTCATCATTCGGATCAACACAACTCTTGGGAATTAACTGCCATGCCCTGGAAAACCTGGTCAGCCGAACGCGTCGGCATCGCGCTGGCGATCCTTGCTGCCTTTGGTTTTTCCTTCAAGGCGATTTTCGTCAAGTTGGCCTATGCCGCCGCGCCGGTGGATGCGGTCACGCTGCTGACCCTGCGCATGACCTTCGCCTTGCCAGTGGTGCTGTGGATCAGCCTTTCGCTGCTGCGCACCGCACCGCCGCTTGCGCGCAAGGATTGGGGCTTGCTGGTCGCGCTTGGCCTGCTCGGCTATTACGGCGCGAGCATTCTCGACTTTATCG
This sequence comes from uncultured Pseudomonas sp., assembly GCA_946886875.1. Next base: position 14,377 of record CAMPJN010000003.1, on the reverse strand, counting down.
GCCTGCAGTACATTTCAGCCGCGCTCGAGCGCTTGATCCTGTTCACCTACCCGACCATTACCGTGCTGATCGGCGTGCTGTTTATGGGTAAGCGTTTGCAGCGCCGGCAAATGGGTGCGCTGTTGCTGTCCTATGCCGGCATTGGTCTGGCCTTCGCCCATGATTTGCAGGTGGCGAGCGACATCGACGCGGTGCTGATCGGCGCGGCCTTCGTCTTCGCCTCGGCGGTGTCCTATGCGCTCTATAGCGCTGGGGCGGAGATCGCTATCCATCGCGTCGGCACCATCCGTTTCGCGGCCTTGGCGATCATGGTTTCCACCCTCGCCACTCAGCTGCATTTCGTCGCCACCCAGCCTTTTTCCGCGTTGATCCAGCCGCTACCGATCTATGCATACGGCGCAGCTATGGCGTTGTTCTCAACGGTTTTGCCGGTGTTCTGGCAGACGGCGGCGGTTCGTCATATAGGCGCGGCGCGTACCGTTCTGATTGGCACGCTGGGCCCGATACTGACGATTTTCTTCGGCTGGTTGCTGCTCGCAGAGCCGGTGTCCTTGACCCAGTTGGCCGGTGCTGGCTTGGTGCTGGCGGGTGTGTTGCTGGTGTCCTGGCGCAATGCCGCGCCCGTTCGGCAGTCGCTTGGCACGGTGCCGCTTGGCGTTGCGGCAGCGGAGCAGCCAGCGGTGCAATCGCGCACGCTATGACCGGAGCATGACGATCGCGATAGCCAATGGCCGGGATCGGAAAGAAGTGCACCAGCTCGGTCGGCTACACTCAAGGCCATTAGATCGATCGAAGGCGGACCGGGTTGTGAGCATGGCTCTCGGATTATTGCGGCTGCTAGCTGTACTGGCGTTCAGCTCCTGGGCGGCAGCGACCGAACTGCAGCTGTATACCGAGGAAAACCCGCCGCTCAACTTCAGCCGCGACGGGCAACTCGATGGCCTCTCGGTCGCGGCGGTGCGTGAGTTGCTAAAGCGAACCGGGGACAGCGGCAGCATTCAGGTGGTGCCCTGGGCGCGCGGCTATATGCGCGCGCAAAGCGCTGCCAATGTCGGCCTGTTCGTCACCGTGCGCACGCCCGAGCGCGAGGCGCTGTTTCAATGGGTCGGCCCGCTGCTGTCGACCACCACCAGCTTCTACGCTAGGCGCGGCAGCGGCTTACATATCGACAGCCTGGACGACGCCCGGCGCGCGGCAATGATCGGCGTGCCGCGCGACTGGTATTCGCAGCAGTTCCTTGAAGGCAAGGGCTTCAGCAATCTGCACCTGGTTTCCAAACCGCATCATATGCTGGAAATGGTGCTCTACGGGCGGATCCCCTTGATGGTTTACGAAGACCAATTGCTGCCTAGCCTGATGGCCGAACTGAATGGTTCGATGGCGGACCTCGAACGCCACTTCAGCTTTATGCACAGCAGCAGTTATATCGTCTTCTCCCTGCAGACCGATGCGCGCCTGGTCCAGCGCTGGCAAGCCGCGCTGGACGATATGCGAAACGACGGCAGCCTCGCCCGCCTGCATAAACAGTGGCTGCCTGACATCGCGCCGCCGGAGTCGATCAGGGATTAGGCGCGGCCCGATACCGTCGTAGCTCGCGGGCCGTGGCAGGGGCTTTAGCCGCGATTGCCACCGCTAAAAAGCTCGCCGCTAAAGCGCCTTCCACAGGTTACGGCTGTCATTCCGCGCAGACTTCGCGCAGGCAAGCGCGCAACCAGCGGTGCGCGGGGTCGGCGTCCATGCGTGGATGCCAGAGCATGGCGACGGTGAACGCTGGCAGGGTCAGCGGCAAAGCAAAGCTGTGCATGTCGGCGCGCAGGCTGGCGGTGTGCCGCTCGGGAACGCTGACGATCAGGTCGGTGGCGCGGGTCAGGGCCAAGGCGGTGGAAAACCCCGCGACCATGGTCGTCACCCTTCGCGCCAACCCGAGCGACTTCAGCGCCTCATCAATCGGCCCCTTGTCGTGGCCGCGCCGGGACACATAGATATGCTCGCCAGCCGCATAGCGGGCGGCGGTGATCTCGCCCTGGCTCAGCGGGTGCCCCTGGCGCACCACGCCGATGAAACGGTCGCGGAACAGCGCCTGGGTGCGCAGCTCCGGGCTGGCCTCCTTACCGACCACGCCGGTTTCCAGATCCACACTGCCATCGCGCAGCGGCGTGCTGTCCTTGTCCGGCTTCTGCATAAAACGCAGCCGCACCCCGGGCGCTTGCGCGCCGACGCGGGCCAGCAGCGCCGGCCCGAAGTTCTCGACGAAGCCTTCGCTGCTGCGCAAGGTAAAGGTGCGGTCCAACTGGTCGAGGTCGAGCAACTGCGTCGGGCGCAGTACCGCTTCGGCGTCCTGCACCAGTTGCGCGACCCGCTCGCGCAACTCCAGCGCCCGCGGGGTGGCCACCAGCCCGCGCCCGGCCCGGACCAACAGCGGATCGCCGGTGGTTTCGCGCAAGCGCGCCAGTGCCCGACTCATCGCCGACGGGCTAAGCCGCAAGCGCTTGGCGGCGCGCGCCACGCTGCCTTCCGCGAGCAGCACGTCGAGGGTAACCAGCAAGTTCAGATCGGGCATGGACATGCATTGCTTCCCTGGTAAGGCGTAGTTCTGACATGGCGTCAAACGCACGAATAACGTGCAAATCATGCGTCTTCCGCCAGATTACGCCCAGGCGTAGATTTTCGACAACTCCACGTCGGAGTCGCCAGCATCAGGAGGCATGATGAAACCACTACTTACACAAGCGGCCGACGCGACACCGGCACCTTCGGCGCGCTGGGCACTCGCCAGCCTTGCCCTGGCCATGTTGCTGCCCTCGCTCGGCGTCAGCATCGCCAATGTCGGCTTGCCAACCCTGGCATTGGCGTTCGGCGCATCCTTCCAGGCGGTGCAGTGGGTGGTTCTCGCCTACCTGCTGGCCATCACCACGCTGATCGTCAGCGTCGGGCGGCTCGGCGATATCGCCGGGCGGCGGCGCCTGTTATTGGCCGGGATCGGCTTGTTCACCCTGGCCTCGGCCCTCTGCGGCTTCGCGCCTTCGCTCGGGCTGCTGATCTCCGCGCGAGCGCTGCAGGGTCTGGGCGCGGCGATCATGATGGCGCTGACCATGGCTTTTGTCGGCGACACCGTGGCCAAAGCCAAAATCGGTAGCGCCATGGGCTTGCTCGGCAGCATGTCGGCGATCGGCACGGCGCTGGGGCCATCGCTCGGCGGCATGCTGATCGACGGCCTCGGCTGGCGCTCGATCTTCCTGATTACCGTGCCTATAGGGGTGCTGACGCTGCTACTCGCCAAGCGCTATTTGCCTGCCGACCAGCAAGCGCCGAACGCCGATCATGGCGGTTTCGACGTGGTGGGCACTCTGCTGCTGGCATTGACGCTGGCGGCCTATGCTCTGGCAATGACCCTGGGCCGCGGCAGTTTCGGTTCGCTGAATCTGGCCCTGCTGGTGGCGGCGTTGCTCGGCGGCGGGCTCTTGGTGCTGGCCGAAAAACGTGTCGCAGCGCCCTTGCTGCCCCTGGCGCTATTTCGCGAGCCGCTGCTGCGCGGCAGCCTGGCGATGAACGCGCTGGTGTCGACGGTGATGATGGCGACGCTGGTGGTCGGGCCTTTCTATCTCGCGCTTGCGCTCGGGCTGGATGCCGCGATGGTTGGCATGGTCATGTCGATCGGCCCGCTTATCTCAGCGCTCAGCGGCGTTCTCGCTGGCCGTACCGTCGACCGCTGGGGCGCGCCCTCGATGGTCGTTGCGGGGCTTGGCGCCATGGTGCTGGGTTCGCTTGCACTGGCGCTGTTGACCCATGGTTTTGGCGTTGCCGGTTACATAGTCGCCATCGCCGTGCTGACGCCCGGTTATCAGCTGTTCCAGGCGGCCAACAACACCGCCGTGATGCGCGATGTGCAGGCGGATCGGCGCGGGGTGATTGCCGCCACGCTCAGTCTGTCGCGCAATCTCGGCCTGATCACCGGCGCATCCGCGATGGGTGCGGTGTTCGTGCTCGCCTCGGCGACGCTCGATATCGGCACGGCGCAGCCCGAGGCCGTCGCTCATGGCATGCGCATCACCTTCGCCGTCGCCTCTGCGCTGGTCGCCGCCGCTCTGGTCATCGCGCTTGCCAGCCATGCCCGGGCGCTGCGCGCGTCGCTCAGCGCCGAGGCTTCGTAACGGGTAACCAGCAGGGAGCAAACACCCGCTGCGGATCGGCCGAATCCTGCCTGATCGACATTCACTCGAACTTTCTTCTCGCCCCGGCTCTCAGACCTAATGCGCTGGGCTTCGAGAGGAGCCCTACCCGGCTCCTCGAAAGACCTCGAGAGAAAAGACCGATGAACAGCACGCTATTGGATCGTTATCTGCAGGTTCGCCGCCACACCGCGACACTGATCGCGCCGCTCAGCGAAGAGGATATGGTCGTGCAGTCGATGCCCGACGCCAGCCCGGTCAAATGGCACCTGGCCCATACCAGTTGGTTCTTCGAGACCTTTCTACTGGCCGAGCATGCAGCGGATTACCGCCCGTTCGATCCCGCCTTCGCCTACCTGTTCAACTCCTACTACGAAGCCCTCGGCCCGCGCCAACCGCGCCCGCAGCGCGGCTTACTGACGCGCCCGCCATTGGCCAGGGTGCTGGCCTATCGCGCCCACGTCGATGCCCATATGAGCCGGCTGCTGCAAGCGCCGCTGAGTGCCGAGCAGGCGGCGCGGGTGGAGTTGGGCCTGGCCCACGAGCAGCAGCATCAGGAGCTGTTGTTGATGGATCTGCTGCACCTGTTCAGCCTGTCGCCGCTCAAACCCGTGTATGCGGAGCGCTGGCCGGCGGACTGCGGCGGTCGCCGTGGACGTTTCGTCCCAATGCCGGGCGGTTTGATCGAACTGGGCCATAGCGGCGAGGGCTTCGCCTTCGACAACGAAGGCCCGCGACACAGCTGCTATCTGCAGCCATACGAGATCAGCGACCGTCTGGTGAGCAACAGCGAATGGCTGGCCTTTATCGAAGCAGGCGGCTACAGCCGCGCCGAGCTGTGGCTGGCCGACGGTTGGGCGCTGAGTCAGGCCGAGCAATGGCAGGCGCCGCTGTACTGGCAGCAAGTCGATGGCAACTGGCAGGCGATGAGCCTGCGCGGCCTGCAACCCTTGGTGCTGGATGCGCCCGTGACTCATATCAGCTACTACGAGGCCGCGGCCTACGCCGCCTGGGCCGACGCGCGCCTGCCGACCGAGGCGGAATGGGAACAGGCCGCCAGCAATGGCTTGCTCGAACAGGTCGACGATGTCGCCTGGCAATGGACCCAGAGCGCCTATGCCGCCTATCCGGGGTTTCGCCCAGCGGCCAATGCCATCGGCGAATACAACGGCAAGTTCATGGTCAGCCAGATGGTGTTGCGCGGCGGCGCCAGCATCACCCCCGTAGGGCATGTACGCCCGAGCTACCGCAACTTCTTCTACCCGGCGCAGCGCTGGATGTTCTCCGGCCTGCGTCTGGCGCGTGATGCTGTGGCAGCCAATGCTGTGGCGGCCAACGCTGCGACAGCCGGCGCTGCGGCGCTTGCCGAACGGGGCGGAACGGCCAACGAGGAATTCGCCCGCGATCTGATCGCCGGTCTGTCCGCGCCGCAGAAACGCCTGGCGCCGAAGTACTTCTACGACGCCACCGGCTCGGAGCTGTTCGAAGCCATCTGCCGCACCCCGGAGTACTACCCGACCCGCGCCGAGACCGAGCTGCTGAGGCTGATCGCGCCATTGTTATCCGCGCAAATTCCCGCCGCTGCCGCACTGATCGAGTTCGGCAGCGGCGCCAGCGAAAAGACCCGCCTGCTGCTCGATGCCGCGCCGCAGCTCGCCGCCTACCTGCCCATCGATATCAGCGCAACGGCCCTGCGCAAGGCCGCCGAGCAATTGCGTCGCGATTACCCGCAGCTGCAAATCGACCCACAAGTGGCCGACTTCAGCCAACTGTCACAGCTGTGCCTGACGACCGAGGCGCAGACCCGGGTGGGCTTCTTTCCCGGCTCGACCCTGGGGAATTTCAGTCAGTCCGAGGCGGTGAAATTCCTGCGTTCGGTTCGTGCCTTTCTCGGCCCGCAGGCGCGCTTTATCGTCGGCGTGGATATGCTCAAGGACATCGCCACCCTGGAAGCCGCCTACGACGATGCCGACGGCATTACCGCGCGCTTCAACAAGAACCTGCTGGTGCGTATCAATCGGGAATTGCAGGGCGATTTCGACATAGACGCCTTCGACCATCTGGCGCAGTGGAACCCCGAGGAAAACTGCATGGAGATGTATCTGGTCAGCGGTCGCGACCAGGAAGTACGAGCAGCCGGCCAGCGCTTCACCTTCGAGCGCGGCGAACGCCTGCACACCGAGTGCTCGCACAAATACAGCGTCGAATCCATCAGCCAACTCGCCGCCGAGGCCGGCTGGCAACTGGGCCGCTACTGGCTCAGCCCGGCGCCGCAGGTTGGTTTGTTTGTGCTGGAGAGTTGAGAATTATCGCTCGCGGCTCGAACACTATCACCCGTGGCAGGGCTCTAACATAGAGGTTTGAGGTCGCATGGAGACTTGCCAGGTTTCGGCGTAACAGCAACATTCCATATGAAAGTTAAATTAACGACCGCAATGGAATCCCACCCGCCTCCGCAGCCTATTGATTAAAAACAGAATCCTAGAGGCGTAGATGGCCAAGTTTCTTGGGAAGGCATTTATTATCCGTTTTATAGATTTTGTTGGCACACCAGAAAATTACCAAACGCTATCAACTTGCTAATCAACTGGTCAATACGTGGCCGCACCTAGGAATAAAGTCTTATATACAAAAACAGCTTTTGCATGCCAAGCGAAGAGCTCATTGCAATGGACCACCCGCTAGCTGTTATAGTCGGCGGACGCAGTTTGCCCCCGTAACGATCCGATTATTTGCGGAGTAACATCTTTGCGTTCGCGTCTTTCCCGCCTGCAACAGCAGGCTCCGCTTTTACTGGGCATGCTGCTGATCGTACTCATGTGCATCAGCCTGGCTTGGCAAACCCTGGACTGGTTCCGACTGGCGCATACGCCGTCGACCGGCCTCGATACGCCACCGCCCAGCAATCACCAGCAGCACGCGGCACCTGCTCAACTGGCCGTGCTGTTCGGCACCGTTACGCAGGAAAATGGCGCGCCGCCGACCACCAATCTGCACCTGACTCTGCTCGGTAGTTTCGTGCATATCGATCCGCAACGTTCGAGCGCCATCGTCCAGCGCGAAGGCAGTGCATCCCAACGCGTCGCCATTGGCAGCGAGCTGGTGGACGGCATCCGCCTGCACGCCGTGTACCGCGACCGCATCGAGCTCGAGCGCCAGGGCCGCCTGGAGACCCTGCCTTTTCCCGCCGCCCCTCCCTCCCAGAACATAGCCGCTGATTACAGTGCATATGATGACAGTGCCTATAGCGAGCCACCCCAGTACGACGAACCAGTGGGCCAGTTCAGCGAGTATGAAGAGGAAAGTCCCGAGCAACTGGAACAGCGTATGGATGCAGTACGCAAGCGGGTGATGCTGGCCAGCGACCAAGTTATCAAAGACCTTGATGAAGACCCTGCCGAGCAGACGACGGCAAGTGACTGACCCCATTTGCCCCGTGCCAGCCTGCCCCCATACGCCTCACAAGCAGAAAGCCGCCCGATCGACCCCAAGCTTCGTCAGCTCGCCGAGCTTGGCACCCCGATAATAGTTTCGCTGCTTCTCAGCGATTTATAGCTGGCGGTTTCAGTCGCATCGCAAATCAGATCGCGAAGCGATCCCAGATGGATATTTGCCAGCCTTACATCTAACAAAAAGAAATATAAAAATATTTATTTAATTAGTATCGACATATAGCGACCCACTCTGAAAGAACAACCTACATGTCGTAGGGGGATCCCTATATATATCTAGGCTCTCTCCCGATATACCACACACAACTTCATCACTAGACTCCGAATTGTCGACTAAGCGCGAATTTTCGCAGCTCCAGTCAGACGACGTGAGTGCGGGAATTATAAAACCCAAGCGAGCGTCGTCGCGACACGAACAGATAACTCAACATAATTGCAAGCCAGGACACTTAAAACACTAAGGCATCTTGGCTTGACACTTAATACAACAACAAGAAGGAAGGCAATTATGGCAATGAACAAACTCGGAAAGGCTGCAATATCATGCCTACTGGCGGTTTCAAGTTCGCTGGTGCCCCTGGCGCAGACGGCTGGAGTACGCATAGCGGCCGTAGGGGCGGCGGTATTATTGACGCCCTCGCTGGCGCAAGCGCAGACGAATAAACGGATATGCGGCTCCGTGTACACAGCGAAGGCCTGGAATCGTCTGGAAGGCTTGATGATGGAGGTCAACAAGGCCGATTTCGTCACCTGCGCGGGAATCATCAAGATTACCAGCAGCAATTCAACCCCTACCAATTTTGTGCAGATGGCCAACCACATCGTCAGAAGCTGGCGAAAAGGCTGGCCCGACGCCAACAAGGTCGCAATCCTGAGGACCTGCGAAGCAGTCACCAGGGACTGGTTTCCGCCAGGCGCCTACCGCGGCGACGTCTGCCACTCCATGCAGGATTACCGACTCTACTATTTCGAGACATGGTCGAACAGAAGGACCTATCTCAAGAAACTTTAAGAGCTTGAAGAGGCTACTGACGTGACATACGCCCAGGTTTTCCTGATAGCGCACGGCACCATTCTGGGTGCCGTGGTTGCGGCCACTATAGCGACAGCTCTCGCCTCAGGGCTCAGGTTGGGCGTACCGGCATTAGCCAAGTACGTCCTGCCCACTCTCCTGGTTTTCTATGTCGCTGGCTACCTAATGGACCTGCAATGGGAGGGGTCGCTGAGTATTGCAATGCTGGCGACTCAGCTGGCGATGGGCGTTGCTTGGTTTCCAAGATGCTTTCGCCCTGGCCCGAACGCCGCTGCTGGGCGCCCGGGGTGGCGGTGGTGGTCCCCACTCATGCTGGCCGTACTAGCAGAGACCTTCAATACGATAATCCCCCTTTTCGTATGGCGGATACTGCTGCAATACCCGTCTTAATGGTGCCGATCCATTTGCTCACCTCAATGCCTTGACGGCAAAAGCAAATGGATCGGCTCCGCTTTAGCTCAGAGCCACTTGAGCAGCCACCGACAGTAGCCTCTTAGTATTTGAGACTGGCTATAAGTGACAATTGGTTCGACGTGTAGTCGCTGTCGTTCCACTTATAGTCGTATTGCCCCTTGACCGTCCAAGAGCTGTTATCGCAGTTGCAGGACAGGAAAGTAACGCCCGCGCCCACGTTGTACAGATCACGATCCTGCTCTATGCCTTCCACCCTAAATTCCGAGCCGCCACCGACGAAGGCTGCGGTCTGCTCAGTGGTGGTATCGCTGAAATCGTGCAGCCACTTGACATGGACTTCCGGGGAATAGGTGCTGGCGCCGGATCGAATGACACGCTCCAGCTTCACGCCTACGCCCGATTGAGTCAGGTGGTAATCCTGGTCATCCACACGATGATTCAAGCCACCGGCACCGCTTTCTTTATAGCCGTCGACTTTGATAAGCGAAGTCTGCAAAGAAGCGAAGGGGGTAAGGGTAACTTCCTGATCGAAGTAGAAGTGCTTTCCGGCCGAGACCAGCGCCGTGTACTGCTGCCCATCGTAATCGGATTTAGCAACGCGACTCACACCTGGGAAGCTGATCTGACGTTCGCCTTCATAACGATCCACCCCGGCTGTCAAAGCGCCTTGTACGTACCAAGGGCCCGGGGTGTAGTTGAGATAGCTGGTCAGCTGGTAAGAATCGACTGTGGTCTCGCCAGACGAATTGTTGCCGTCAATTGTGCTATTCGCATAACCAGCGCTGAGACCAATCCGGGTGTTCTCGCTTACCGGCCGGTCATAGGCCACTACCAAACCGTAGGTTTTAGAGTCGTAACCGTAACTGCCATCGACATCGCCCTGACTGCCTACATTGCCAAAGGTCTTAGCCCACCAATTGCTCGGCTGCTCGTCGCCTTTACACTTCTGCGCGTCTTGTTGCGGTTGATCGGCTCCGCAACTGGTGTCGCAGCACATGCTCTGGATCTCATCCACACGCGCTTGCAACATGTCTTCCATAAGGCGCGTGGCCTGCCCTGCTACCCAGGGTGCTGCCAGATTGGTACTGCTAGGGGCCAATTGAGCCAAGGCATTGGTGACGGCCGCAGCATTGGGCAGAGCCAGCACGGCACCCTGCACGGCTTGTACATCGGAACCCACCGGAGCAGCCGAACCCAGCAATGCCCCTGCAACCACATCGGCAACGGGTGCGCCCAAGGAAACCGACTCAACGGTGATGAGCACGTCGCCAGTGGTGGTCGGCACACTGGAGAAGGTGTAAAGCGGGTTGGTGTTGAGGACGGTTACGGTAGCCCCGTTGGTACCCGCCAGGCCACCGACAATAGTGAAGGTCGTCCCGGCAGTAAGCACACCCGTTACAGTTGGAATAACCGTAATACCGGCAGCATTGATATTCGAAGCGCCGGACGGCTGGATATTGCCGTATACGGTATTACCGGCCAGGGAGGTTGCAATAGTGCCGTTGGTGTTAGTGGTCAACGCCCCGGTGATGGCCAGGGTATTAGCGCCGAGATTGAATCCTTGCGCTTGTACCGCACCAGTGATGGAAGCATCGCCGCCCGATACATTGATCTGCTTGAGCCCGCTTGCGCCGCCAATGGCGCCATTTACAGTGCTGCCGCTATTCAGGGTCAAAGTACCGGTATTCGCGGTATTGGTCGTAATGGCGCCCGTCAGCAGTTGCCCTGCGCCGAGATTAATAAAACCATCGCCGACGAACACAGGTGCCGATATGACGTCACCGTTGAAATTTACAGTACCTTCCCCGCTGACTTGGGTGGTAGTGGCGAATACGTCGCCATTAAAGTTAACTGTATTACCGGCGGAACCGGCACTGATATTGAGAAATAGAACACCTGGCTGGCCGGTAGAACCGGTTACCGTCGAGTCGCCAAGAAATAGAAGATCGCCTGTGTTATGAGAGGCCGTGGTAAAAGCACCACCGAGATCGTTATTAGTATTGATGTTCTGACCATCGGTAATGGTCAATGTGGCGCCACCCGTGGTGTCGACACCATTCAGCTCACCTTCCGCCCCAACGACGCCAGGAAGCGCGACGGCCTCGCGAGCCAAACTAACAGGAGCCCAAGCCACAATGGCAGCAGCCACAGCTACAGAAATCAAGCTGATTTTCATACAGGCCCTCTTAAGTTAAACCGTCATAATTGACACTCCAACTTAGGCCCAATACCTATAATTAGCAAACACTTATAGAACAATTAGAAAGATAAATAACTCAACACAAATCACAATCAAACAAAACTTACCAGTCATCGGATATTTGCAGCTATTTCCGCACTATAAATGCGCCCAACATTTGCCATAAAACAAAAAACCGACTCAACTAGAACGCCATCAATATAATAATTTATCGATAGATATCATATTGTTAGCAACCTGACTGGCAAAGAAAAAATCCTCTTTTGCCCCCTCCAAACATATTCCTTGACACCACCCAGAAAACCCGACCCGAATATTTGACTAAATATCTGCCGCACCCAGGAAACTTATAGCCAAGCCCGATGTCGCCGATCTCTATCCACAGATTGGACTGCTTTATTCTCGAAATTGAGAGGTTGCTGTAATAACGGCCGACGCGTAATCAAGGTAAAAGAAACTTCAGCCGCTCATCAGTCTGGTTGGGCGAGATGCCCAGAATGTCTGCCGTAACTACATTCTCCGCAACAAAGGGGTCGTCGTTTACCCGGTTTTGCAGATCCTCCAAGGTCGTGTCATTTGCCAGAATTGCGCCGCCCTGATTCGGCTGAAGGCTACCCACCATCAGAAATACACCATCAGCAAAACCACGCTGAATCCACTCTTTGTGACCTGCCATATACTGTCCAGCCTGGCTTTTATTATCAGAAAATTTTAGCAATATGATAAACATTGGTCGTCTCCTTTTGCGAGTTTATTTATTCAGCCGTCGCCCGCTCTTTTTGCATTAAGGCTCAGCCATGCATATAACTGCTGCACTTCCTGCTCGATAAACCGCTCATCATGAAAAGCACTGGCCAAAGTGGCGATACCCTGACTACGGGCCAGCAAATGCATCGCCATTTCATCGGCATTGGCTTTATGGCCAAGTTGTTCGAACTGCTTGCGCAACCAGGCACGAAACAGCGTGAACAACTTTACAGCCTCGCCCTGCGAGCCGTGGTCGAGTTTGGTAAGTTCGCTACAGAGCGTACCCACCGGGCAGCCGTAACGTTTAATCTTGGCCTGATTCATAAGCAAAATATCGATGAATTTCCGAATACGATCAGTTGGAGTTACACCCTCGACCTGCCATTTATCCAGCATGGTCTGGGTATTGCCTAAACGAAGATCGATGACCGCATCAAGAATTTCATCTTTGGTTTTGAAGTGATAATAAAAGTTGCCACGGGAAATCTTCACAGCCTCTGCGATATGCGCAAACGACGTGTGCTCGAACCCTTGCTGATAGAACAGCCGGTCAGCCTCTTCAACAATATGGTCGCGTGTTGATTTGTTTCCCATACAAAAACCTTCCAGGCATTTTGACAAAGACACTCTCTGAACACCGCTGGCCAACCTGATGAGGAAGACCCGCTACTCGGTTCCGGCAAAGCCTCGTTCTAGGGCAATCGTCCTAAACCGAAAGATTAGGACGATTGCCCTAATCAATCAAGCGAGCACCGGGAACGCAAATCACATTTTTTACTGACGTGCTCACTGCCCCTACGCCATCCATTGTCAAACTAGGCTGGTACGTCGAAGGCCGCGCTCCCTTCCAACGCAGGGTGCTTTTTGCTTTAAATATGAACTTTGCCACGCTTGGCAAACCCCATGCCCCGTAGGATTGTCCCCCCGACCTAGCCGGTTCGCCTGCAAACGCTAAAGACCCAACCATGAACAAGCGTCGACTCATCCTGGTGGCCGCCTGCGTGCTGCTGCCGCTGATTACCCTGGCACTTTACGCAGGCGTCACCCGTATCAATCCCAACAGCCAGCATCAGGTCGGTGATCGGCTCGATGAGCTGAACGGCGTCGCCATCTACTACAACGGCGGAGTGAACAGCGTGCAGGGCCGCAACCTGAGCGTGGACGGCTATAACCTCGGTCTGCGCTATCAGTGCGTGGAGTTCGTCAAACGCTATTACTTCGAGCGCTACGACCACCGCATGCCCGACAGCTATGGTCACGCCAAAGATTTCTTCGATCCCAAGCTCGGCGACGGCGCCTTGAACGCTCAGCGGGCGATGCTGCAATTTCACAACGGCGGCCTCGATCAGCCGCAACCTGAAGACCTGCTGGTATTTGCCCCGTCCCTGTTCAACCGCTACGGCCACGTCGCCATCGTTGCCCGTGTCGACCAGAGCAACATCGAAATCGCCCAACAGAACCCCGGCCCCTTTGGCAGCTCGCGAGAGATCCTGCCGATTGCCCAGAACGCTGGCCGCTGGTCAATCGAACATCCGCGGGTACTTGGTTGGCTCAGACTGACGCCCAGAGAAAATCCCGAAGTAAAGGTGGCGGCCTTACCGGCGACCCCATAAGTGCCGCCTTTCCACCTTGAACCTGCATGCCCATGCGATGCTCGGAAACAGTCGGCGGTTTCCTAAAAACCCGTATCACCGGCGCAGGCACGTACAAAGGAAACAACCAGCGGCGCGGGATTTCCTTTGAGCGCACTGCGTTCCGGTTGAAACAGGGTCGCGACGAAGAACGGATGATTTTCCAGCTCCACCGCGCGAACTTCGCCCGCCTCATCGTAGGCCGCTGCGCGAAGCGGGCCTGCGACTAGCGCCGCTTGAAACTCGGGGTTCAACCCGTAGCTGCATCGATACCCCTCGGTTATTTCGCTGACGCCATAGGCCGAGGCGATCCGCGTGTTGGCGCACAGGCGAACCGGGCTCGTCACCTCGACCAATGAGCACGCCAACGCGGAAATAACCGCGCGCGGGGCATCCGGTGCGGTTTCGGCATGCTCGGCATCGAGCCAGCCGAGGACATTCCGGGCGTACTCGATTACCGCATGCTGAAACCCGCCGCAGGTACCCAGGAACGGAACGGCATTGCGGCGTGCATGGCCAATGGCGAGCAGTGCGCCGTCCATATTCCGATAGGGACTTGCCGGCACGCACCATAGGCCGTCGAACCGGGCAATGCGCGAGACGGAGGTGATTTCTTCAGTGGCAACCCACTCGAACTGGATATCGATCTGCAGCGTCTCGGCAGCGAACTGCAGTGCAAGCGGGATGGCTTGATGCGCAGGAACGGATTCGTCGTAGTCGCCAATCAAGCC
>CAMPJN010000002.1 GCA_946886875.1 uncultured Pseudomonas sp. | reverse complement strand
AATCCCCCGGCAGTTGATTGCCATCGCTTGCTGCGTTTTTACACGGTCTGGGCCAGAAGCAGTCATCGAGTGTCTAGAAAACTAGGGGCGATTCAATACCATGATAGATGCGCCACAGAGGGCAGCTCAAAACAATTATCCGTTCCAAATAAGTAAGTTTCCATCCAGAAGAAAACCAAGTACAAGGCATAGCCTTCGCAGTAACGGATACTATTACGCATTATTATTCTAAGGAGTATCGCCAGACTCAAACTTCTGAAGCAACCATGCTTTTACTTGTTCGGTGTCAGCGATATCCCCGTTAAACAAGTGTGCGGGAGAATAACTTTGATTATCTCCGCGAACCCGATGGCGCCAGACCTTTAACGGCAATATAAGGGTGGCTCCACTGGGCAATGATACTGCGCCCGTATCAATGTAAACGGTATCTCCGCTCGTTGGATGCCCCATATGAATAACGTTTGAGCGACTTAGTAGAGAGTCCGCAAAGTTCAAGCATGAACTTGCGCAGTATGAGTCTGTGAGTAATATGATTTTTCCTGAAAACGTGCCCCCCTCATCCGCATCACTAACAAATAATTCAGATGGCAATTCGGGTTGTTGAACCCACTTATCGCCTTTAGCCAATGACTGTTTCAATAAACGCTCAATCTGCTTAACAAATTTAAATTCACTAGAGTCTTCACCGTGCGCTCGAGAAAGTCTTTCAGCAGCTTTAGTAATAGTGGAAAGCGCTAAGGGCGAGGTTCTCCACAGGGCGTAAGGCTCTATACCTACAGCATCACCCTGAAGCCCACTTTCAAATAATTCATTTAGTATGCGGGTGCCATAAATACTATTGCCTCCTGTATTGCCTCTAACGTCCAATACGATTAACTTGGACTCAGATATTCTTCGGAAACCATTAATAAAAGAATCGAAAATCGGAATTTCATCATTTGAAAGGTTAAAGGTCGGTATTTGAATCCAGTACCCATTATTTGAAAATGGGGTAATGTTGAATGATGAAGATTGCCGCGGGTTAGCTAATAGCCTACCGCCATCGACTGGCTGCCAGTTAATTACATATGTCTTCTGTGCTCCTCTAGCGTGCTCCACTCTACATTGCTTAACAAGCTTCCTACCTAACAATGGTATGCTGCTATGATCGAGTGTGATGAGTTTTGTTAGGAACAACCAGCTAGCATCAAGACTCAACCGCTGATCTACATATGGCGCTATCTCGGTCGAAACCAAAGCAGATATTTCTTTCCCATCGCATGATAGTAATTTAGAACCAATAGGTGGAACTTGAACCGGCCAGTCGTCTGCCACGTGCCCAACAATGAAATCCTCACCTTGCTTCGTCACCATCCAGCCTGCCCACTTTGAGGCGGTCGCTGCCTGATAGACCACTCCTAAATGACCGTCTTTGAAGCCAACTGCATAATAGCGAGCAATTGCCAAAGCGTCTGGACGGCTGCTTGCTTTTTGGGCAAGCTCATTGGCTCTCAGGAAGCCAAGGGTCAGCCAACTATTGAATTCGCTATTTCTATCCTCTAGCGCTCCTGGGTGTGCGTCAATCAATGCTGATCGAATAGCCGCAACATCTTCCCTTGCTACATCGCTCCACTTGGAAAGTGACACCGCGCTTTGCCCTCCAGAAGATAAACAAGAGTAAATAACTGTGTTAAATGCAATTAGCCAGCGGCAAATGATTTGAAAATTCACATAATCACCATCAGTCTATATTTTGATATTCCATAGCCCCGATATTAGCAGCCAGTCTGATTCTCGCGGCATTCCAGCCCGCCAATGATTGCGCATGTTGCTGGCGGGCATTGGCGAGTTCTGATTGCGCGTTTAAAACCTCAATTATAGAGCCCACTCCAGACGTATAGCTGCCTTGCGCAACAGTGGCGGATTTCACCGCGGACAATAATAGCTCCTGCGAAATTTGAACAAGTTTTCCATCGGTCTTTACATCTATATAACCTTTCCAGAACTTACCTAAGTGCCTTAGCAGGACGCTAGCGTTCATTAGGATGTGCGTTGTACAGATAAGCCTCCAGATCCTTTCTAGCCTCTTCTTCCAGCAAACCCACACGCACTTCCACATTGGCCTGACGCAGAATCGTAATGCCGGCACCGGCGTTGCGCGGGTCGCATGCTCAGTAACAATTAGTTTGAAAACCGGGACGTAGTCGTCGAGACTCTCAGGAAGTAAGGTGCGTTGACCTCGGTGTTCACCCTGGATAAACCGTTTTATGGGCTTCCCTTGCGATGAAATCCTCAGAAATCATAGCAAGGGTTTGTACGGGCGTTTTTACACACACTGGGCCGTAAGCAGATAGCGTGAATTAGGCGTCCAGAAGGAGATTCTATAATCGCTTTATAATTAACTATAAAGGCCTATAAACTCCATCCTAGAGAAGCCCAATTGCCTTTGGTGACTTCATCGCAAAGTCGGTAAATTTCTTACATTGACCGGTTGGTGCCGGTTGAGAAGACCATAGCTATCCGGGCCAGAAGAAGCTAGAAGCTGGCAGCCACACCCAACCCCGGGATCAGGTGCGCCTGCAGAGAGAGAAAGAGATGGGCAAGTAGTCGCTAGAGGATTTCAATCACGCCTTGTCTGGCAAGCAGATAGAGCAGCTCTGAAAGCTGGGCTCGCAAAGCGAATGGAAAACTTTCCTCAACTTCCGCAACGGTGGTCAGGGGATGTTGCATCAAGAATGCCTTCAAAGCGCCCAGCTCATCCTTGAACGAAAATTTGCCGTTGTTAGTAACCAGATATTCTTCAGCGAGATCAGTTCTCAATACGTTGAGGCGGATACGAGTGCCGCTTTCCAAGGCATTGACATTGGCATCACCAAGTTTTTCCAAATTCAAGCGAGTCTCAAGCACCTGATCGCCAGTATGCGACTCCATGAACGCACGGTAAGAGTCCGGGTCGTTGATCAGTTGACTAATATGCTCGCTCAGCGCCTGAATGGTATTCTTATCCTCCTCGTAGTTTTCCAGCGCAGCCCGTGCATGGATAGAGTCTGGCAATTGCCGGAAAATCCAACGAACATAGTCAACTGCAAATGCCGGAAAAGTGCCAATTGCCAGATGGACAGTGGGCTCGTCCAGAGGGGAAACATTATGCCACCACCCTCTTGGAATATAGAATACGTCTCCCTCCTCAAGAATGAAATCAAGGTAAGGCTTCTCAGGACAAGAATATTCTTTCTCCAAAAATTTGCTCTGGTGCATATATAGCGGAGCTTCGAAAGATGGCTCGTAGACGACCCAGCGCTTCCTTCCCTTTAATTGCACTGCAAACACATCCCGCGAGTCCCAGTGCGCACGGTAGGAGTCCGTCTTGCCGAATGCAATATATGCAGAAGTTACCGTTTGGCGACCAGTAAACTGTGCGATATCTTTAGCGTAATCATTGAAAGCAGGCTCGTCATAAATACTGTTCGCAACGAGCGTTCCGCCTTTCCGAAGATAATCATATAGGGCTGGTTTGTTAAGCCTATTTCGAACATCACCCACATGAAAGTATGAGTGCACATACTTTTCCTTGGCAATATTTCCATCGGGAAAGGACAATCGAAATCTTTCATGTAGTGGGTCGCACCTAGCAATGACATCGTTGATGTCTGACCATTGTACGCTTGAGGTATCAACTGCACCCTTTATAACAAGCGGCAAACGCTCCTGATATTCCTTTTTGAAGCTATCAGCACTAATCTTGAAATTGATAGTCATGTATATGTTCTTCGAGTTTATTTATGCGGCAATAGCCTTCTGTGCACACCACAATGCAAGGTCAGTGTGATTCAAGAGAATACTGTTTTTAATAGCCTAAGGCTGTACGAAATAGCAGCGCTTTTAGCATAGACGCTATGCCGCTTAGCAGATTTTATCTTGTTGGGAGATAATCTGAAATAAGTCTCGCTTCGAGAAATGCAATCAATACCATGCAGATTAAAGACTTGACAGCTCGCATGAAACGGGACACATCAGAGTTTCCCTAAGGAACTCTGAAAAGACCTGATTTCGTGAAATCGTCAATCAGCAAACCGTATGATTACTGGGGAAATTTCCGAGAGCTGACTTTTTCAGGCCCCCCCCAGATGCTGGCTGTCAGCATGGCTGACAGCCAGCACTCACGGGTTATTAGTAGTATTCCCCGCAATAGTTGGCGCCCGCTTTGGAAGCTCCCGAAATGAGCAGCATTTCCTCTGCTGTCAATTCACGAGCAAATGCGTCGACCAGGTCACCATAGGTGGCTTGGCTGCTATTCAAGCGCTCGAGATTGAGTTGATTGCCTGCCGGCTCGATTGTGAGCTTTGAGGCTAGTTGGAAGTTATCAGACATTGTTTGGCTTTCCTTTCCTTTATTGTCGATAGAGGCTTGATAAGAGCAAACCTCACCAGCGGAAACCTAGTTATCCGTTTCGTTAGCGCGACTGGCACTGCTTGGCAAAAGGGAACTTCTTTGCCACAGCCGCGCCGTCGAAATGTCTATTAGGTTTGCATTTACTCCGCCGCGCGAATGCTATGAGATTACTGGCACATCCGCAACAACGTCCTACAGAATATGGGCCGATTTAAAATCAGCATTCCCGGCAGAGTGAGCCATAAGGGCTTTTTCACGCCAGAGCAGACATGCTGAACAGGCCTCTGTAACTTGGTAAAGCTTGCCGGATGCCTCGGCCAATTCTCTGCCTCAGAGCATCTCCAGTAGGCTCACCATCCGTTTTAGGTTACACGGCGTATTTGATGGTCAGACAAACTCCGTCCGGGCAAGCCGATGCCCCTGATAGTTTTCCCATCTGCGCCAGGCTGGCGAAGATGGGTTCGGCCCGGGCCCCGGAGGCTTGCGATGCGTCGATTGCGCGCCTTGTCGTGCTCGCCAATAGGCCGTCCGGCCTGATCTTTGCGTTTGATATAGGGCCGCCAGCCGATTTGCCTGAGCCAGCGCTCACGGAGCGTGTCGTGACGCCCTCGATCCGCCCAGGGATCGCGACTGCTTTTGCGCATATCCAACACCATCACCAAGTGTAGGGTGTCCGCAACGCTGGCGTCACTGACCCGCTTGAGGGCAAGTGACGGCCGAGGAGAGCGTTCGGGTGCCTACCCGCCACATCGACTTCCTTGCCAGTTGCCATTGACTCGTAGATAGCGGAAAGAATCTCGACGGTCTTTCGTCCTTCCTCGCCTTCCACTAGAGCGTTTTCATCGGCTCTCAAGGCATTTACTACATCTGCCAGGTAGTCGATGTGGCCAGAGCCATAGACGGAGTCGACCGCTTGCTTTGTTCGTTGCTCGATTTCGTAATCAGAGTCATGAGGTTTGTGGAATTTCCATGTCCTGACTTCATTCAGTGCCACTCCGGCGAGCTCGACGGTGCCGAACTCACCGAGTACGGTAAGAGACCCTTCAAGATTGCCAGGTCTGGCCGCGGTGGTCGCCTCTAGTGTTCCAAGGATGTTCCCTTTGCTGAAAATGGCAACGCCTGAGTCTTCCGCCTCGATGGGGGCGGTGACGGTTATGCCCTTGGCGAAGACCTGGTCAGGAACGCCCATGATCGACTGAATCAGGTCGATGTAATGACAGGCCTGATTGGCAAAGACACCGCCATCGTATTGATAGGTGCCACGCCAACCGTCCTGTTCGTAGTATTGACAATGCCTAGCCCATCGCACTCTGGCGGTAACCATGAAAATGCGACCAAAGCGCTGCGCCTTGATGGCCTGCATCAACGCCTTGACCGCTGGGTTGTAGCGATTCTGCTTAACGATGAACAGGCGCACGTTGGCTTTTTCGCATGCCCTAATCATCGTGTCTGCGTCATCAACCGTGAGCGCCATGGGTTTTTCCACGACCATGTGCTTGCGATAAGCGCTCAGTTCGATGCAGTGCCTAGCATGCAAGCCACTTTCGGAAAGGATGTTGATGACATCGATCTCGGGATGAGCCTGCAGCATTTCATGTGCACAGCGATAGGCGGGAACACCCGTGCTTGCGCCCAATGCCAGTGCCCGGTCGAAATCGATATCACATACGGCAACCAGGCGTGATCCTGCCATGGCCATCGATTCGAACGCTTGGGCATGTTTGCCGGAGATACGCCCACACCCCACCAAGGCAAAGTTGTAACCACGAGCTTCCATGACGGGTCCTTTTCATAGCGCGCCGATTCTTTCAAGAAACTGCATGCTGGTACCTGCCGATGCAGTTGAGTGGTTGTGCTCACGGGTATCTTCGGCCAGGGCTATCGCTTGGTTTTCGGATAGTCCCATGGCCAAGCCGAACAACATTGTAATGTCCTGTTCATCAGCCTCGAAGAAGCGATCTTGATGAGTGATCAGCCACTTGCCGTTGGCCTTCACGATAAAGGCCCAAGGGTTGCCTATGACGGGGGCATTTGATGCTGGGAAGGGGAGTGACGAAGCGCTCGGGAAGTTAGCGAGTGCATGCAGCTGGCGAAACAGAATCAATGCACGCTCAACCCATTGCCAAGGATTGGAGGCACTGCCTGGCCCGCCGACCAGGCAGTGATCAATGGCTTCCATGAGCGCTGGTGGCAATTCCAGTCGCACGGCACGTTTCAGTCGCCATTTGGGTTTCGGATAGGCATCCCCCCGCAAGGCCAGCAGTGCGTCCACAGCAAGACCCACAAGGTCGCGTGCTGCTATCACGGCACTTCGATGATCCTCGCTCAACCGCGCGCCGAGTACGTCCTGGTAGACGTTCAGGGATCTTGAGAGGTAGTAGTCGGCAATTCTTCGTGAGAAATCCTCTAGTGAAAACTGACGGGTAAGCTGCTGGAAAACATCCTCTCCGTGCAGCACCCTTGGGCAGGCGTACTTGTATATCAGTTCGAGCGTTCGGGAGGACAACGACGTATAGGTCGGTAGTTGTGCCTTAGCCATCAGCCTTCCAAACTCTTCGCAGCTAATGTTTTCGATTTGCACCCAGCCCAGAGTGAGTGCAGCCTGCCGTTGGAAGGCTTGCAGCTCCGCCCTGTCACCCATGCGTTGCTCGGAAACCAGCAGCAGGTCGATGTCCGAGGTGGGAGTGCCTAGATTCAGGCTCCACGAACCGATTAGCAGCACGCAATACGCGGTATCGTTCGGAAGTTGCGGCAGTGCATTGTTAATGGCTGCGGTGATAGTTTCCAGATCGCGCTTGCAGTGAGGGTTTTCAATCATTTAGGCAACTCCTGTTAGCAGGCTGGCGAGGTAGTGGCTGGAGCCTCGGGCACGAATTGTCCGTACCTCACGCAGCAGCTGCTCGACCAGTGTGAATCGTTTCCGTTGATCGCTCTCTGGATTGAGAGCGGCCAAGGAATAGCGAAACCGCTCTAGCGTCTGGTCGAAACCGGTCGAAGCATTCAAATACAAGTCATTGAGCGTACGACGGCTGATGGGGTGGGACTGCGTTTGAGCGCTGTCACTGCCTCGCTGATTGTTTTCAAGAAAGAGGATTGTCGTCAGTTGTACAGGCTCTTCGATGTTCACCGCCGTGCCGGCCTGTCGGCGCTGGTCGCCGTTCGGTGGCTGCAGGTGATCACCCAATCTCAGTAGCAATGGGCGAGTGCCACCCAGGACAGAGGCCTTCGCAGAGGGAGGCCATCCGATGGCTGCGAAGTCTCCAGATAGCAGCTCGCCATCATGTTCGCAGAGCAAGGCGCCGAGCGACGATTTGCCGGTGCCATGGCCACCGACGATGGCGAAGGTCTTTCCATGCAGGCGAGCGACAACGGCATGCAAGCCAAGATGGCCGCTTAGCAGCATTAGGCGCTGGCAGGTCGCACGCAACAATCTACGCCATTCCCCCTCATCCAGGTCGAAGTCACAGCTGATTACTGTCAGGCGCTCCAGCGGATAATCTAGAATCTGCCGTTCGCCTCGTGATGTGCAACGCTCGATACGCCAGCAGTTCCCTGTCTCGAGTGTAATGTCATGGCTTGGTAGTGCTCGAGGGGCGGCGCGCTGAATGGCACTACGCTCTTCGCCGCTGATGGTGCCAATTATCTCGATCCGCCCCAGCCGGAAGTTCAGGATCACAGCATTTGCTCAATGGATGCCTCAACGTGTTCCAGCGACTCGAACAACGTCGCCGTTGCCTTGCCCCGGCGCAGCCAGAAGAGATCGAGATCTTCTTGTAGCTCATGGGGCTTGAGATAGTGTTGCTTGACTCCGTAGACGCTTTGCAGAAGCTGGACCAACCATGCCCGGGCGCTGTAGATCAGGTCTTGTCGCGTCAACACGCCACGCGAAGCGTAGCTCTTGATCATACTTAGCCCGCAAACCAACCAGTCGTCATGTTCGAAGTTCTCTGGCGGGAAGGCCGCGCGGCCGAGTTCATAAGCAGGAAGGAATATGTTGGCGCTGCCGAAATCGATGACCCACAAGCCTTTATTATGGTCGACGATCAAATTCTTCTGGCCGTAGTCGCCATGGATGACGTTCCGCGTCAGGTCTCGCAGTGGTTCGATGAGCGTGGCATAGCTCGCCAGTTGGCTTTTGCGATCCTGCAGCAGCCGGAGACTAGTCTTGTCGAATTTGCCAGGTTGTTCCAGCTTGTAGATTTCCAGGAGAATCTCATCAACCGTTTCGGCGATTTCGGTGACATCGGTATTGAGCCATTCATCCGTTTCATCGTCACCGGGTGTCGGATAGCACGAAAGCGCCAGGTGGGTATCGGCAAGGTTGAGGCCTGCAGCCGCCATCATCTCCACGGAAAACTTGTCGATGCGTTCATCGGCGGACACGTAGGTGAAGAGCGCCAGGCCCGAGTCTTCTAGGTGTGTGAGGTGCTCGCCGGCGCGGTTGGCGATAGTCGCCGGTGAAGCGATTCCGCAAGCAATGCAGTGAGCGGCGACCTCGATGGAGCGCTTGCCTTTGAGCGCGTCCTCGTCAGACAGGAATTCCTTCACGAAGTAGGACGCCTGCGGTGTTTCGATGATCCAGTTCCTCGAACCAAGACCGGCAAAAATTCTGCGAATCTGCCGTATATCGAGCGAATAATGCTGGCAGATAAACTGCCTGACCGCTTCAGCCACGGCTTCGGCACTCTGCTCTGGTTGGTCTGCTTGGCTCGATTTATCGTGTGTCATGAACGTGACCCTATGGATTTATAAGCTCTTGCAATCCCGATCCAGTCGTCCTGAGTGGTGCGGGGTTGATAAGAGTTGGTTACGAAACGTTGTTCGGCGAGATGCAGTGCGCCTTCGATGTCCAACGAGCCCTTGGCATTGTCATAAAACAGCGCTGGAATGCCGGTGGCCAATTCCCGGGTCGAAGGGGTATCGGGTGTGATGACAGGAATGTTGAACCCCCTGGCAGTCGTGACCGAGGAAGGATGTAGCACGTCGCGGAAATAGGCGTAACGCCCTGAAGTGACATAGCCACAGACGGCCACCGAGCACTGCTGGTACAGACGGTGGGCCTGGGCTGGGTCCACGCGCTCGGGCCAAAGCACAAGGCGTCCAGCGCTGGCGTTCTCAAGACCACGCAGGGCTTTGAGCAGGTTGAGGTCGCGGGCCTCGCCGACAATGAACAGTCGGGCCTTGGTGGTTGTTTTGAGAAATGCATTGCTGATTCGAATCAGATCCTTGTAAGCGGTTATGTGTCCAAAGGCCAGGAACGCCTGCTCCACCGATGCCATTGCACGCACCAGGGAATCGAGGTCCTTTCTCTCTGCGACCTCTGGCATCCAGAGGCCCGCCGAACCACAGGCCAGGACCTCGGCATTTGGTGCCAGTTGCCGAATGAATTGAGCATCAGCCTGGGTATGGCAAATCACCACGTCGCACAATGCTAGAACGGACCGCATGCAGTGTTGATCCAGCGTGATCTCCACACTATTACCCAGGGGAAGGAGGTTATGAACCGTCCAGGCAATCGTCATGCCTTTGCGCCTGGCCTGGTTAATCAGGGCGAGGCTGTGCTCCAGCCGCATGGTGTCCGGACGCCCCTTCACATAGTAGAGGCGCTGAAGCCTATGGAGGTTGACAATGCCTTCGCTGCCTAAGGCCTCAGCAAGGTCGGCGAAGAAGCGGCATTCGACTCCCTCAGCCGCGAAGGCGCGCTCAAGCGCTGTGAAGTATGGGCTGGGGTGTTGCGGGTAATTGGTGATGATGTTCCACATGTCGTATTGCCTTTGCGCATCAATCCAGGATGACTTTCTGGATCAGGTCGTTCCAGAAATGCTCGAACGCATGGTTTATGTCGGGGCCGTAGCTGGCTTTCACCGTAGGAACAATGTGCGAGGGTGGTTGCATGGGCGCAACTTCTGCTCCCTTGAACAGGCCCATGACATCGGTGACATAGCGAATCTGGGTGGCCTCCCCTTGTGTGATATAGGGGATTACAGCATCAGGCGGCAGTCGTTCGATGGTCCAGCCAGCGCTCGTCGGATTCGCCTGAGGTAGCACAACGGCGGCCAGCGGCGCGCAATGCAGCCCTTGGATACCGAAAACCTCAAGAAACTCTGCTGAGTCGAAGCGCATCCTGCTGCGTTGGCTCGCGGACCAACTCGCGTTTGGGATATCGTCCTGATAATGGCGTGTACCTGTGTTGGCCCTTCGGGCTAGGCGCTGCGCCACCTGGGAATTCGGCTCGATCAGATTGGTACCTACGGCGACCCGCTTGGGCCAGCCGGAAACCACCATCTCGTTTTGCTCGTTCATCCAGAGGCAAACCAGGTCATCTGAGATGAACGCGCCACCCAGTGCTGTGCAGCATTTGAACATGAGTGAGGACTTGCCGCTTCCGGAGTCGCCGGCAAACAGATAGGCCTGGCCATTGATGGCAACAGCCGAGGCGTGCAGGAATTGCGCACCGCAGCGAAATAGCAGATTGCCCAGCAGATAACGTACCAGTCGCGCCAGCCCTCGGAGATCTTCAGGCGATGAACTGGCGATGGTTATGCACCAGTTCGCCTGCGCTGAGGTGGCCAGCTTGATGGGCGCTGCTCCCTCGTCGGCATGCTTGACGTACGTTGCGCTATTGTGGCGGATGTCTTCAAGGGAAAAGACGATCTTGCCTTGATCGATGATATAGCACGGCGCATCGGCGGGAACTGTCCAGGCCTTCAGCCGGGCGTCCAGACAAACGATGAGGAGCAAAGTATCTTCGGGCCTGCTATCGCACAGGGTCACGGCAATACCGGGACTGAAAATTCGCTGCAGTATATCGAGCAGGCCTGGCAGGTCTGCTTGCAGATAAAGCGAGTGCCCGCAGGATTCAAGGCGGATCATGCGGACCGCCCCTGGCGCCAGCAGGCAAGCAAGCCATCGGCGGCGGCCGACAGGGCGCTCAGCGGTGTGACAAAGCGTGCAGCGTTCCTGACTAGCTGGGGTTCGAGCGCGATCCACCCGGAATACTGGTCCGCCTGCAAACGACCAATCAACTCGGTTATCTGACCTGCGCCTTCGCCAGCGGGGCAAGGTTGTTGCAGGTCAAGATCGAAATCCTTCACATGCACATGCCCGATATAGGGGGCGAGGCTTTCGAACAGCTCCGTGAATGGGTGGTGATAACCCAGCTTGACGAAATTGGCCGAGTCCCACACCAGCTTGAGGTTGCGGATGCCGGTGTTCGCAATCAACGATCGGGCGATCATCGGGTCGGTGATGCCCGTGCCGAGTTCTGGTTCGATCACCCACTCCACAGGCGTGTCATCAAGTTCGACAGCAAGTGGTTGCAGCCAGGTCAACGGGGTTTCACCGGAATGGTCATCCGGGGGCATACGGCCGAATATCCGGATATTCGCTATACCATAGGTCACTGCGACTTCATGCAGGATCTGCAAGCGTTCGGCCATGAAATGTGGCGTTTCCCGGCGTTTGCCCAAGGCGCTGGCCAGGCTTGCCACGTGCAATCCCTCGCCCTGGATTCGAGCCACTGCCTCGCACAGGGCACTTTGGGACAGGTCAATGACATTGCAATCGCCTACGCTTCGCAAATCGATGGCTGCAACGCCGATACGCTTCGCGGCTGCGATTTGGCCATTGAGCGTGGCCGAAAATTCGTCAGCTATCAGCGAGAGCTTTGCTGGAATCTGTTGCAGCGTCATTGCTAATTCCTTTGAAGTCTGGTTGCAGTGCGAAGGCAAGCTGACCGAAATGAAGGTAGTTGACCGTCATGCTGTCCTCGAGAACCGTGAAAAACTGCTGTACCCAATGGATAAAACGCCTGTCTGGTCGTGCGTCGGGTAGAAAGAAGTCCCACCAGTGAAATGTGATAACTCCAATGCTGTGTTCGGCGCTGGCGGCGATCAACTCCGCGCACACGGCTTCGGCACTGCAAGCGTTGGCCCACAGCCTCTGCTTATTGATGATCAGGGTCTGATATAACGTAAACGGCCATTGGCGAGGAGGTCGGCAGAGCATTCGTTTGGCGTCGACACGGGTAATGGGTATGTCCAGTGTTTCAGCCAGTGCGGCGACCTCGTCGTCCCGCAGGGAGCGGCATACACTGATCCCGCTCGATAACAGCTGCTGTTCTGTCATGGGGTGGATGTCGTTGTGCGGGGGCACGAACACCTTGTAGCCGATCGTCGACTCGAACCAGTCGAATCCACTAATCACTCGTTCAAGCAACTGTGCGTTCATCGCGCTGAACTCATGAGTGGCGTTCGCGAGACGTGGCGAGTGGTGAGTCCAGCCATGCATGGACAACCCCAATAGGCCAGAGCTGCGAAGGTCCGCCAGGTGTTCGGTCAGCGCCAGGTTGTGCCAGGCGAAGGCGGGCTCTTTTCCTGCCCAAGGCGCAGGTGATCTGAGGAACTCGCTCGGTTGCGTGAAGGGAATTACCGAAAAATTGATCGGACGATGTCTCCATACCTGCTCACGAATAAGCTTCAGCATCCAAGTCGGGGTGGCATAGCAGACATCATCGTCGCGAATCAGCAGAGACAGTGTGCGTTTCGCATCGGTACCTGCGCGGCTCATTCTTGCGTGCTCCAGTCGAAACCGTGGATCAGGAACGGTTGCGAGTGCTCAAGCAGCGCTGGATAGGCGAGCTCGAAGGAGGTTGATGGGTGGATTTCGCACACGGACTCCGCCAGCTCCACGTGATGGGAGGTGAGCCAGTAATGGATGTGTTCCAGCAGATGCTGGCGCTGGCTATCCTCGCTGTTGAGCTCGTGCAGACCAAGCAATTTGATGTTATGCCGATGTACCTGGTACAGGTCGAGCGTAGTTGTGCCTTCCGGAGTGCCCAGTAGTCCCAGCGTACTGTTGCGTTCACAGTGATTCAGGGTTAGCGCGAGGCTTTGGGGGGTGCACACGGAATCGATGAGCAGGCCGAATGTGCAATCCTTGGCCAATCGCTGTTCGATCACAATACCCTCAATGGCCGGGAGTCTCATGCCGATTGCCCTGTCGTCGGTATGGACGACGACGTGAGGACAGCCCAAGCGCTTCAGTTCCAAGGCGGCACCGAGGGCTACCGGGCCGCTGCCGACGACCAAAGCCGGTGCGCATATTGGCACCTCACCGGCTCTTGAGTGGAATGCAGATGCTGCAACCAGCTGAATGCGGGCAAGTGCCACGGTAGTCACGGACTGCGCGCGGCAATGCAGTGCGCCTTCATTGGAGCCGCTGACGCCATGGGGTAAGGGCCTTATCCAGAAGTCTTCAGCCGATCGCGCAATGTTGATGTAGCCGAAACGCCCATCGGCACGTTGATGGCCGCGTGAGCGACGGCGCTCGGTACCGCGGCTGAGGAGGCTGTAGTGGCATTTCATGTCCGTAGTCAAATGCGTGAGCTCCTTGTTCCTGACTTGAAGGTCGCCGTGTCGAGAAAGGCGGGGCTTCTCGAGCGTTCGCGCTCTGGGCAGAAACATCTATGGCTGACGGCAGTCATTTCCAGATATTGACCTGAGCTGTCGCTTGTCTTGTTGATTACCCTACCCCTGATTGGGGTGATCTGATGTCAGGTCGCAGCGCAACCTCTGCATGAGGGCATCGTGCAATGTGTTGTAGTTGGTCAAGACGCGGCAATCCGCTGAGCCGAAAGGCTCATCCCTGACCCGCGGGCAGAAGCTGACGGCAACGAACTCGGCGCCTGCCTGTAGGGCGCAATGCATATCATCCAGCGAATTGCCGATCAGGATGAGCTTTTCAACCCGCAGTTGTTGGCGAATCAGATCCAGGCCGGCAGGGTCTGGTTTGGGTGGCACTTCGCCGCGACAGATGACCGAGGCGAAGGCCTGATCAAGGGAGCTGCGCTGTAGTTGAGCTGTGAGAGAAGCCCTGTCGCGTCGAGTCAGTACTGCCAGGGGTATATCGAGTAGGCGCAGGTGGTTGATGAGTGCCTGAGCGCCCTTGAACGGCGACGCGTGCTTTTCGAGGTTGCGTACTTCTTCGGCAATCGCTTTGATGATTGCCTCACGTCCCGCGTTTGGCAGGCGCAACATTTTTAATGGCGATACCGGGCGCTGAGATAAGTAAAAACATGGCCGAAGTCGCTCAAGTTCGCTTGGCGCGTATTGTTCGAGCACATGCTCGATAGCCTGGTCAATGAAAAAGTCCGTATCGAAGACGGTTCCATCCCAATCAAACACCACGGCCAATGAGCATCCTGGCTGCTCCATTACATCCACATCCTCGATATTGAACTGCGTATCGCATGGTATGCCTACGCGAAGCGCGGCGATGTTAACTGAAACGCGCAGCGCCGCAACTTTTTTATCGTTTTTTTTGACATTTTTGCCATGCTTTTTTGTCTGGCATGTCGGCTGGTTCGGGATTGTAGTGCGCGGCGGCGTTGTTAATTTTTATTGGGTTATTGCAGGTTCGAGGGTAATTACTTAGTATCCGCGCCGCGAAGAGCTGCCTCTTGGAAATTTTGAGTGCGCGGCTTTGGCTAGTGAATAGCTTTTTGTAAATCGCTGCCCGCGTTAGAGTAAGGGATAGCAGGAGAGGTGAGTCGATTATGCCTCTAGCACATTAGAGCAAGGAGAGCCGTCAATGTCTTATAACTTCCAGCTTGCCTTGAGGCTCGCCATCGAGCCAGCAGGCAATCAGCTCAACCTCGAACGATTGAACAGAAGTCACGCCACATACGGTGACTTGCTGGATACATTTTCGCGCGCGAACTGACTTCGGGGGAAATTCTGCTGGTTTCCAATGCGGCGAAGTCGGGTGGTTCCTGCTGCGGAACCATATAGAGGGGGTTGCATGCTGCCTGCCAGTTTCCTGGCAGTCGGCATCCCGTCGATGCTCTCTGCGACTTTTGTAGTTGGAATCGTCAGTGGGCCGTGCCTGCGCAATCGTGCGTGGCTCGCCTCACCACAAGTGAGGCATTACCTGGTCATGGTTGATGGGGTATGAATGCTCGTGCCTGGCGGACGTGCATCTTTTTTCAAAAAGAAAACTGGAAGTTAATTTTTGATATGGCTATCGATTTCAAAATAAGTGCTGAGAGCTTCAAGAGAGAATATCAGGAGCGTTTGCCATTCATCATCAAAGGAGCAGTGGATACCTCCAGCGTGAAATGGTCAGATATCAACGATGTGATAGCCAGGTGCGATCCGCAGTCTGAGAATTTCCGAGTGTCATTCCCCGGCGGCAACATTGATAAGGATAAGTACGTTCGAACTTATTTTCATGTGGGTGATGTGCGTAGAAAGCTTGACACGTCCGCGCTCTATGGTTACTTGCGCGAAGGTGGCGCGCTGGTCGCGAATCACATCTATGATGAGCCGGTTTTCAATGACTATGCCAAAGATATAGCGCAGTTCACTGGGCGCCAGACAGTAACTTCTGCCTATATCGCCTTTGGTGAAACCGACTCCGATCGAGCGCACTGGGATTTTCGTGATGTTTTTGCTGTACAGCTGAATCACCGCCAATCTCCCGCATACGTCCCGCGGCCAGGTTGCCGAACAGGTCCACCTACTGGCCCGCAAGGGTGTGGTGGAAATTCTCTAGCCTTCATTAGCACCTCTAACCCTGCTTTCAGCGCATCACTTTCCGTGGGCCGGCCGCGCCTGCCCCGGGGGCGCTTGCCTTGATCCGCAGTCGACCTGTGTGGAACCCAAACACCATGACATTGCAATTGCCATATCCTTTCGATGTCGAGTTCATGAAACAGAACACGGCGTTCATGTTGTTCTGCCCACCCGACAGGCTGGATGCGGAAAACCGTCCGGTGTTAGAAGGGCGTTCCGTAATTTACAAGCTCACTGAAGATGCTTTCCAGGCTTGCCCATATCATGATTCGCGCAGTCGTGCCGGTAAGCCAATGAACGTCGACTCGCTCAAGGCGCTTTCGCGTCATCAGGAGGCGACGGTCCAACTAATCGAGGGCATCGGCGGCTATCTAGCCACGCATGACGGCATTGATTGCAAATCATCGGACCTGGGGCGCCTGTATGCCCTGGCCTACGTGGGTTACCGAGCGCCCTCGCTCTACTTTTGCAGGCAGTTGCTGAACGACTCCGACGCGATACCTACCGCTTGTGCTGTGGCATCGAGGTTTTTTCATGGTTTGGTGAATGTACTGGCGCTCATCGCGCTGGAGCATGGAGGACGGCTGGATGGCGTCTACATGTCGGCTGAGCAGCTCTATCGCTATGTCGATGATCGAGGTTATCTAATCGGAACTCGGGAAGTATGCGCGGCTTCGGCTGCGAGTATCGTCAGGTATTTGGATCTGTGTCTCGCAGCGGCTGGAGGCCAATCGAGCACCCTCGCACCATCAACGATACCGGTTGCCATCCTGGCACGAACCGCTCAGGTGACCATGGAGCTGGAATTCGCCTGCCTTGTTTACGAGACCGTGCGTTGCGCGTTCTGGCGTAGCCTGCCAGGGCACGAAAATGAAACGGTCAATCAGTTGTTTGCCACCACACATTGCTTGCAGGCCAGGAAAATTGCCCTGGCCCAAGACCCCTTCGCGCATCTGCTGTTTACACGGGCTCGCAATTTGACGGCCACCTTGATCAGGGAGCATGCATCGATCACCCGGTTAGTCGAAATCGCACGTGAGGCGATCAACGGCATCGGGGGAAGCCGTCCGGCCAGGTCGTTGCTGCATGAGCGCCTGAAAGCCCAACTCGTCGAGATTTTCGCAAGGCACTCTGACGCTGTCGACGAGGCGTTTGGAGGAGGGGCGTATTTGTGCGCGGACATAGATGTTTTTTTTGGCGATTGGCCGGCTTGACGTTGCGAATACGCCCTTATGGAAAACAAAGAACTGTTCAGAAAGAAGGCCCTCGAGGCAAGAAAAGAGGCCAAGAGTCTTCACGGTGAAGTACTGCTCTATCTGCCCGAATCCTATCGCGGCATCTTGGTGCTGGTCACCTTGATGCTGGTGTCGTTGTTCGCGCTGCTGGTGTTCGGCTCTTACACCACTCGGGTCACTGTCAAGGGGGAGCTGTTTTCTACTAAGGGTGCCATTCCGGTGTACCTACCCAGGCCTGGGGTCATCAAGCATTACTATGTGGGGGAAGATGAGCAGGTCACGCAGGATGCACCACTGTTTGTCGTCTCGACTGAGGTCTACGGGGCGGAAAACAGAGGGATATCGGCGGTAACCATCGAGTTGCTGCTTGAACGAAAGCTTTTGCTGCAGCGTCAGCTCGAAAGCGAAGCCAGCGCCCACGATGAGAGCGTGCGCAGCATCGATGGGCAAATCAAGTCGAAGCAGAGCGAGAAGGCCCTGATTGCGCAGCAACTGATTGAGGTCAAGAAGAAGAATGAGCTCTTGGCAATCGGCCTAAGAAAATACGAAGAAGCACGTTTGCAGGAGGCGATTTCCGACGACTCGATGACGGAAAAGACGCTGACTGCGTTGAACGGTAAGATCGACTATCACGAGCGCCAGCGTCAGTTAGAAGCCACCGTTCGAGACCTGGGTAATCTGGCTTTTGAACGCGAGCAGGCGATTTCCGAGTTTGGCAGACGCACGCTGCAGATCAAAGGAGACCTGCTAGTCCTCGAGGAACAAATACTGGCGGCAGAGTCGCAAAAGGGCACCATCGTCAAGGCGCCCGCAATGGGAACCGTGACAGCGATCCAGGGGTTCAACGGTTCCTTCTATGACAACAGCAAACCCGTTTGCTTCATCTTGCCTTCCGGTGCGGAGCTGGAAGCGCGCCTACTGGTACCGGCCAACGCCATTGGCTTCATCAAGAAAGGCGATAGTGTTTCCTTGCGCTACTCTGCCTACCCCTATCAGCAGTTTGGTCAAGGCATAGGCACCATCTATTCGATATCGGGCACGTCGCTGCTGCCAGAGGAGCTAAGCCTGGGCTCCAAACTTTCTATCAGCGAACCCATGTATCTGGTCAAGGCGAGGATAGAGCTGCAGACGGTTACCGGAAATGGTAATGGCACCGCCTACGCACTCAAGCCTGGGCTTGTGTTCGACGCGGACATCATGTTGGAGACCCACCGGATCTATCAATGGCTGATTCGCCCGTTCCTGTCCTTTTCCGAAAAGTTCGGATAATCATCTATGAAGAATAATTCATACTTCTCTCGGCTTTTCCAAGCCCGGTTCCCGACAGTCCTGCAGACCGAGGCGACCGAGTGTGGTCTTGCCTGCGTTGCCATGCTGGCGAATTTCCATGGACATTACGTGACCCTGCGTGATCTGCGCCTGCGTTTTTCTGTGTCCTTGAAGGGGATCTCGCTGGGCGCCCTGCTCAGGGTCTGCAAGCACAATGGGCTTGCCGCCCGACCGATACGTACCAATCTGCCTGGACTGCGGCAAATCAAACTACCGTGCATCCTGCATTGGAACTTCAATCATTTCGTGGTGCTGCGAAAGATTACGGGGGATCACGCAGTGATCGTCGACCCCGCGCACGGCGAGCGGCATCTTTCACTGGAGCAGCTTTCTCAGTCATTCACGGGCGTCGCAATCGAGGCGTTGCCACAACCCGACTTCGTGGTGATCAAGCCGCAGCACAATGTGCCGCTGTCGCAGTTGATGGGAAAATTGCGGCGTCGCAAGCGGGCCATTGGCGCTGTGTTGTTTCTCGCGTTGGCCGTGGAATTTTTTACCGCGCTGTCGCCTTACTACATACAACTGATCGTTGACAACGCAATCGGGGCGAACGATCGCAACGTGTTTGCGGTACTGGCCGCCGGCTTTGCCTTGGTCTACCTGTTTAGGAACCTGATCGGTTCGGTGCGCAGTTGGTTCCTGATGTACCTGGGAACCAGCCTGAATGTGCAATGGAAGGACAACATTCTCGAGCACATGCTCTCCTTGCCGTTGGAGTACTTTGAGAAGCGCCATGTGGGTGATGTGACCTCCCGTTTCGGTGGTATTGACGCGATCCAGCGTATGCTGACCACCTCCTTCATCGAGTCGCTGCTTGACGGTGCATTTTCGATTGTCGTGATCGTTGTGCTGATGTGCTACCAACCCTTGTTGGGTGGGATCGTGTTGATCAGCACGCTGTTCTACCTCCTCATTCGATGGATGATGAATGCCGCATTACTGAATGCCTCGAAAAACGAGATCATTCTCAGTGCAAAGCAGAACTCCTACTTGTTGGAAACCTTGCGGGGAATCCGCCAGATCAAGCTCTATGGTCAACAACGAGACCGTCGGCTTGCCTGGATGGCTTTGTTCGTCAAGCAAACTAATGCCAAGTTGTCGGCACAAAAAATCGACATTGGTTTCAAGTTCGCAAAGTCCTTCATCTTCGATATTCAAAACATCATCGTGATCTGGTGTGGTGCGCTGTTGGTCATCAACCAGACATTTTCGGTGGGTGCGCTAATCGCGTTCATCGGATACAAACTGTTGTTTGAAGCTCGTGTCTCGGCGCTTATCGACAATCTGTTCGTCATCCAAAACATCCAACTGCAGGCCGATCGTTTGAGCGACATCGTCCTTTCCGCTCCCGAACAGTTGAGTAACGCCATGGCGATCGAGGCCAATGGAATACCGGCCAGCTTGGAATGCCGGGACCTCTTCTTCCAGTACTCCCTGTTCGAGAAAAATGTCATTGACTGCTTGAATCTGCGAGTCGAGCAGGGCGAGTCAGTTGCAATCATAGGCCCTTCGGGGTGCGGAAAATCGACGATCTTCAATGTGATCCTTGGCATCTACCAGGGTGCGAAGGGGCACATTCTGATCGGTGGCGAGGATGTGAGGACCCTGGGTGTCGAGAATGTCCGGTCGATGCTCGGCACGGTGTTGCAGGACGACATCCTATTCGGTGGCTCGATTTTCGAGAATATCGCCAGCTTCGATAACGAGGCCGATCAGGATTGGGTCGAGACATGTGCACGACTGGCCAACATCTCCGATGAAATCGAGGCCATGCCCATGAAGTATTACACCCTGGTCGGGGATATGGGCACCGTTCTTTCCGGTGGGCAGAAGCAGAGAATCTTATTGGCGCGTGCCTTGTACAAGCGGCCACGGATCTTGTTGCTTGATGAGGCTACTAGCCATTTGGACGTTGCCAACGAGCGAGCCGTCAGTCGTGCCATCCAGTCGCTGAACATTACCCGGCTGATTATCGCCCACCGCCCTGAGACCGTACTTTCGGCCGACCGCATTCTGCTGATGGGTGAAGGAAAAATTCGCGCGATGCTGACTCCGGCAGAGGCCGCGGAGCATCTGCGCCAAATGAACAATAGTTGAGCCATTTGGAATAGGGAAATATGGTCAATATCGTTGAGCCCCATCAGCCACTTCGGTTGGCGGAAAACAAAAATGGCTTCGAGGTCTTCAGGTGCCAAGGCGAACCGCATCGTTTGATGGACGCCATCTTCAAGCGCCTGTGGGTGTTCTTCAGTGCGCCTGACTGGCAATGCCAGCGCACCTTGCAGTGTGTCGTCTTTGAATGTGCCGGTGCCGAAATCACGGTCGCGGTGAAATCGGCCGACGTACCTTCCGGCACAATTTCTTCGCCTTTCGCGGGACGCCATCCGATGACGGATATCGTAATCGTTGGTCGAAGCTTGGAAGGGGGCGCGGAGCATGCCTACCAGTTGGCCGTGGATTTCTTGCGGGTGTTCAGCTCTTCGTACTCGGCAGACGAAGTCAGGTTGATCTGTGATGGATTCCCATTGCTTTCACAGATCGCCGAAAAGCTCGACTTTGGCAATGATAATGTCGCGCTGATATTTCGTGATCATTTCCTCGAGGATAACCTGGTGTTCCTGCTCTCCTGTCGGGATGCCGGGATCAACCCGCGCTGGATTTTCGCGTTGTCCAAGGGGGATCGCACCCTGAAACGTGACCGGATTGCGAGTTACCTGAAGAGCCTGCATTTCAATGTGGGGGTCTTTGACAATGCCGTATTCGATGCCAAGGTCTTTGACGAGAACACGTCGTCGATCTACGGGTTGCTCGAGCAATTTGTCCTGCAGGCCAAGGCAGCCGGCAAGCGCGTGGTCCTAATTGATGATGGTGCGCTGATGCCGATCATGTTCGGTCAGCGCCAACACCTGATCGATTTTGTCATCGAACTGACCATCATTGGTATCAAGCGCCTTAACAAGCTGGACACATTGAACATGCCGGTGCTGGACCTTGCCCGTTCCAGGCTGAAGACGGCCTTGGTCTATCCAGAAATTGCTGATGCTTGCTTCCGAAGGGTCAGGCATATGCTGTCGGATGAAAAATTCTCTGGCAGGACGGTCGTTATTGCTGGATATGGCAATGCAGGTCGCCCACTGGCCGAGAAGTTTCGCTCCATCGGCTGTCAGGTAGTCGTTGTCGATATCAACAGTATTCCGTTGATCTGCGCGGCCGAAGAAGGATTCCGTA
Source organism: uncultured Pseudomonas sp. (assembly GCA_946886875.1). Next base: position 17,631 of record CAMPJN010000002.1, on the reverse strand, counting down.
CGTTCTCCTCGCTGAGAAAAGCGCTTGAGCATCACAAGCCCATGCTGGTGATTGGTTGTTCAGGTGAAGTTTCCATAAGCGCTGAAGACCTTCAGCTGATTCCTGACGGCTGCTACCTGACCGGCATTGCTACTCGTGATCTATCCGCCATCAGAAGTCATTTGGGTAAACATCAGATCACGGAAATTCCGCGATTCGGGACGGAATATCGCTTATCGGCAGATCGGGTTTTCTACCAGCTTGGCGATGGACGGTCAGTAAACCTCTTCGAGTCCGACTCCATTCCCAACAAGGCGGGTGACATTTTCCGCGCGGCGGTGTTGATCATGCTCGCGTCGGGTATCTCAAGACCAGAGGCCTTCAAGCCGGGCATCAATCTGGAGGTGGTCGATGATCTACTCCAGGCGTCGAACATCTTTGACTTGTACTACAACACCTACCTTGATCAGTCTGGGGCCATGCAATGAAAAGCGGCGAACAATGGATTGTCTTCGACTACGGTGGAACACTGGCTTCGCCGAGCCCGCGGATAACCTGTGACAACCTGAGCACCTATTTTTCGGCGTTGTTACCTGAGGCCCTTGGTGTTTCCTTTCGCGACGCGCTGCGGCGAAACTGGCACGAAGCCGAAGCGTGCGGTAAGGCGCTTGCTCTTGATGTCAGCCTTTGCTCTATCTTGCATGACGTATTCCTAGAGCTCAATGTGCCCTTTGTGGGTACGCAGAACATCGTCGACTCTTTTCTACGTCAGTTGGGTGATGGCATCGTGCTGCCGTCAGCAGTGGAGGCTGTTCGGAAGGTCAAGGATATGGGATTTAGGATTGGCTTGGCGTCCAACACGCTGCGCTCTTCCAAGGTGCGCCGTGAGTCGCTCCGTCAGGCGGGTATCGAAGATGTGTTCTCGGCGGTCCTTGTTTCCAGCGAAGTAGGTTTCAGGAAGCCGCATCCAGTATTCTTCGAAATACTCCTCAGGCGCATTGGGGTTAGCCCTGAACAGGTAATCTTTGTTGGCGACACTTGGCATAAGGACGTCCTGGCGCCGATCGAGGCCGGTATGCGTGCGGTTTGGGTAGCTGGGGCGCCCCGTCCTGAATTAACTTGCGTCCAGCCTGCCACGCCATTTGTCACCGATATCGCTCAGTTGCCTTCGGTACTGGCTGACATGTATTTGCCATGCTGAGTTGCTCTCTAGGTTCGTCGCTCGCCATGTTTGTCAGGCGCCATGGGGCGATACCCTCGCTGCTGCTTGCAGGGTTGCTCTCAGGGGGCTGTTCCACCCCGCCCGAGCCGCCACTGTCGATCGTCACGCCCAGTACCTGGTCATACGGCCGGGAGGTAGATCCCGGCTTAGGCGAGCAATCCGTGGACGGGGCCTGGTGGTATCGTTTCGCGGATCCCAAGCTGGATGCGCTCATCGACTCGGCGCTTGCGCGTAACAATGACCTGGCCCGGGCTGCGCTGAACGTAAAGCAGGCGCAGCTCATCGCCGCAGTCGAAGGCGATCCGTTGCGTATTGGCCATCAAGTGGCTCTGAGTGCAAAGACGGAGCGCCGCCTGGACAATGGTTCAAGTGTGCGTGAGCGATCCAGTGTGATGCAGGCTCAAGTGAGCTACACGCTCGATTTATGGCAGCGCCTGGCTCGGGAGCAAGATATTGCTGCATGGGCACTGGAGGCTTCGGAGGCTGATCGTCAGACAGTGCGTCTGAACATCATCGCGACGACAGCAGAACTCTACTGGAAACTGGCCTACTTCAATCAGCGTGCCGATGCGGCACAAAAATCGCTTGAGGCGGCCCTGCGTACTCAGCAGTTGGTTCAGGCCCAATCGGTTGCAGGTGCAGTCTCTGCGCTGGAAAAGCGTGAGGCCGAGCAGACAGTGCTGACCCAGCGCAGCAGTCTTTCGCAGTTGCGCCAAGCCCAGGTGGAAACACGCAATGCCTTGGCGATCCTGTTCGATTCACCGCCCGGCAATGATGTACTGGCACAGGTTCTAGGTGCTGAGCCACAGCGGCTGCCTAACGGGGTATTGCCAACTGTGTGGGAAGGTTTGCCGGCTACGCTGCTGGCTCGGCGCCCTGATCTTCGCTCCGCCGAATTGGCACTGCGTCAGAGTCAGGCCAATGTCGATGTGGTGCGCACAAGTTACTACCCCGATGTTTCGCTGACAGGGGCTTTGGGCAGCGCCAGTAGTTCTCTGTCGCAGTTACTTGCAAATCCCGCCGCGATCCTGGCTGGCGGTGTTTCGTTGGCATTCCTTGACCTCAAAGCCATGCGGCGGGATACGCAAGTTGCTCAGGTTCAGTACATGTCTTCGGCCATCCAGTTTCGACAGACGCTCTATCAAGCTTTCGCTGATGTTGAAAACGCGCTTTCGGCACGTGCTTATCTGGCCGAGCAAGCCGAGCTTCAGGCACAGAACCTGGTGGCTGCAAGAGAGGCCGAACGTCTGTACGCAATCCGTTACCGGGCGGGCGCGGTTGCGTTGCGAATATGGCTGGACGCTCAGGAGTCATTGCGTACTGCCGAGCTTCTGATGGTGCAGGTCCGGCTGAGCCAGTTGCAGAACCTGAATACGCTGTACCTAGCCCTCGGTGGGGACATGCCTGACCCGCCCATGGCGATGATAAGATAAATGACAAACACGGATAGCATGAAAATTACTGTTTTTGGTAGCGGCTATGTCGGGCTTACCCAGGCGATATGCCTTGCACAGGTCGGCCATAAGGTGTGCTGTGTGGACATCGACCGGGATCGCATCGCTCAGCTCAATCAAGGTGTCTTACCCTTGCATGAGCCCGGCATGGACGTGCTTCTGCGGCACAGCCTGGATTCAGGACACCTGTTTTTCACCGTTGACACGAAGGCGGGTGTCGATTTTGCCCAAGTGCTGTTCATCGCGGTAGGCACGCCTGCGGGTGAGGATGGCAGCGCGGATCTGCGGCAGGTTTTCGGTGTTGTCGACGGTATCGCGCGGTACGCTGACGAAGCCAAGCTAGTGATCAATAAGTCCACCTGTCCGGTGGGCACTGTTCAGCGCATCAGGGCGAGGCTATTAACATCTGCTCGGACGCTGGCCTTCGAGGTGGTCAGTAATCCCGAGTTCCTCAGGGAAGGATCGGCGATCGACGACTGTATGGCGCCCGAGCGGATCATCATTGGTGTCGATGGTAAGTGCGACGGTGCGCTCATGGCCACACTGCACAACGTCTTCCGTCCCTTTTACGGATGCTCTGACCAGTTGATCCTCATGTGCAGTCGCAGCGCCGAATTGACCAAATACGCAGCCAACAGCATGCTTGCAACTAGGATTTCGTTCATCAACGAAATGGCCAACTTGGCGGAGCGGTTGGGCGCGGACATCGAGATGGTAAGCAAAGGTATAGGCAGTGATTCACGTATCGGGCGTCATTTCATTCGGGCTGGCAGCGGCTACGGTGGCTCCTGCATCCCGAAAGATATGCGTGCTTTGCAGCACATGGCGTCAAGTGTGGGTTATGAGGCGCAGTTGCTAGACGCCGTCGAGTCGATCAATCGTCGACAGAAACGCAGGGTCTTCCAGAACATTCTGCACCACTACGATCACGATCTGAGCGGTAAAACGTTTGCCCTGTGGGGGTTGTCTTTCAAACCTAACACTGACGACATGCGCGAGGCGCCCAGCCGGACCCTGCTGGAAGATCTCTGGGCAAGTGGCGCTCGCATTCGGGCCTTTGATCCCGAGGCTATGGAGGAGGTGCGGCGCTCTTATGGCAACCGCCAGGACTTGTTCTTGGCCAAAAACAAGGAAGAGGTGCTGGAGGGAGCGGACGCTCTTGTGATCGTTACCGAGTGGTCGCAGTTTCACCTAGCAGACTTTGGCATTTTGCGGTGGAGCCTGCGTGATGGTGTTGTGTTCGATGGGCGCAATCTGTTTGAGCCAACGGCGCTGGCCGAAGCAGGTTTGACCTACTACTCGATAGGTCGTGCAATTGTTGAAGCGCCAACGTCATGCACAGCCGCGCTCGTTTGAACTTCAGAAACTGCTGCATCTGCACAATTGCATGCGAACGCTCGTGGGGTATCGTCATTTGGCAGATATCTTCATTAAAATATGCTGAGCACAACATCTGGTGCTGCAGTTTTCCTGGTTCCTGCACCCAGAAGAATGTAGACACTGTTATTAGTTTCAAAGAGGTAGCTATTCTTGAGCTCGACCAAAAGCGTGCTCCTGACCCAGTCGCCCGGTGAAAATTGTCGAGCACTGTCAGTAACTACACTGTGGGCATAAAGAAGGACTGGCTGGAATCCTTTTTCTATAACCAATACTTTATTGTCATCTGAAATATCGAGATCGACGAGAATCCACTGCCTTACTGAACAGTATTGTTTTCCTGGGCACAGTTCCTGAGCCAACGCGACTCCTGCGACCTCATCCTCACAAGCACTAGCTATTGGCTCTCCTTCTCGCGTTAGAAAATCACTGACATCCTCAATGCTTATGTTTGCCATCTATGGACACCCCGCGTCATAGCGTAATTCTATAAGGTCGAGTACCGGCCTAGATTGAGGCCCTTGGGGCGGGTAACACGTGTTCAAGTGAAAAGGTTCGCGTCGTGAAATTTGATTTACGCTTGAACAGCCTAGCCCATAGAAAAAGAAACCCGCTCAATCGCAGATTTATCCATCTGCTAACAGCTCGTTTTGCGGTGTCTCGCTGAGTACCCAAGACCTGTCCAGGCCCTACTACCCTACCTCGTTACCCTGATGTAGCAGAAAGATGGTGATATCAACGGCCTCTAGGATGCGGCTGTCTAGATGGTCAGCCAGCGTTCTTTCTAGCCAAACGAACCCAGTCCCACAGCCCAGAGGGACAGCGAGGTCAGGGGGCAGAACTGCCTCCGTCATTAAAAAAATCATCGCGAGCAACGCACCCAAAATTGCTTAAATCTTCGTCAGCGTCACTGAACATGGAGTTCACCATTCGCTCACGCTTCAGGCCCGAAAGCGTCCTGAAAAAGCAGAGTTCGCACAGGTGGACTTCATAATGTTCGCCATCATGAGCGGAGCCGAATCCCCAGCTGGCGCGAAGAGTTCCGAATTGCAAACCGTAGCTTTCAACACGCGTGCTTTCGCAACAAACGTCGCAAAGGATATCACTGACAGATTCGGCCTGTTTCATAGCTGTAACCTTCATCGAAAGCCTCCCCGGCCCACATGTACCCCTTCACTTGTCTATCACACGATACTCGTTTGTGAGCTTCGTGAATCGGTTAGGAGGTACTCAAACAATGAGCTACCGAGTATGTGACCGCAGGAAGAAGCCCTTGTGTCAAACTATATTGCGTTCGAAGCAGGGGCGTATTGGGCGGGTGTGAAGGCGTGTGTCAAACTATGTTGGCGGGATCGACCGTTGTGGTTCCGACTCTTCACAGTGTTTCCGGGGCTGTATGTGTCAAACTATATTGTCGATGTCCAGTTTTTGTCTGCACAGCGAGGAACGACCATGCGTCGTGAGGAAGTAAGGGGCAAGCAGGCCGAGGGCCTGCTCTTCGATACTCATGTCATCGTCAACCCGGCGAATATCCGCGAGTGGATAGTGCTGTTCAAGAAAGGCGCAGGCACCAGCTACTTTCTGGTCGATGAACAGGAGCAGGTGGAGTCGTTCGGCGATCTCAACGCGCTGATCGAGGAATTGCGCAGCCTTGGCATCAAAGGTGCTGAGATCCATTTCTGATCTCGACCCAGCCATCTGACAGGCGTGTTATGCCCATCAACTATGCTCGACGTTTAACTGGCCGCAAGCGCAGCCCTGCGGCCAATAGACACCTCGGCTATGCCCTGACCTTCGTCGCCGGGGCGATCAACGCGGGCGGCTTTCTCGCCGTGCAGCAGTACACCTCGCATATGACCGGCATCGTTTCGGCGATGGCCGACAATATCGCCCTGGGCGCCTTTGAATTGGTGCTGAGCGGTGCCGGTGGGCTGTTGTCGTTTCTATTGGGGGCGGCCTGCTCGACGGTGATGGTCAGCTATTCGCGGCGCCGTGGCCTGCACAGCGAATACGCTTTGCCGTTGTTGCTCGAGGCGATCCTGCTGCTGTGCTTCGGTTTTCTCGGCACCGCCTTGGCGCAGATTACCGGTCTGTTCGTACCGCTTACGGTGATGTTGCTGTGTTTCATCATGGGCTTGCAGAACGCGCTGATCACCAAGCTTTCCAGAGCCGAGATACGCACCACCCACATCACCGGCATCGTCACCGATATCGGCATCGAACTGGGCAAATTGTTGTATTGGAATCACAGCTCGTCCAGCGCCAGCGGCAAAATCATGGCTGACCGGGAGCGCCTGAAGTTGCTGGCCTTATTGCTGTTGTTCTTCTTTCTCGGCGGTGTGCTCGGGGCCTTTGGCTTCAAGCACCTGGGTTATGTCTCGACGGTGCCATTGGCCTTGCTGCTGGTGTCGCTGGCGGGGGTGCCGGCGCTGGACGATGTGCTGTTTCTGATGCGTCGTCTTCTGCGCAGGTAGCGATCACAGCGCTACGGCAACACTCCCAGCAAGGTCCACAGCCGCCGCGATTCCGGGTCGGCGTTGATCAGTTCCGCGAGCAGATCGCGCAGCGGCTTCTGCCCCCATTCGACGGCGCGATTGATCAGGTAGGGCACCGGGCTGTGCGGTTCGGTCTTGGCCAGGTATTCGGCGACCAGCGCCAGTTGCCGATAGGCCTCGTCGCGACTGGTCGGCGCGCGCCCCATGGGCAGCGCCGGTGGCGCCTCATCGGTGAAAAACGGCGATTCGTCGACGACCGGCTGGGGCGGTGTGGCGGGATGCATGGCGAGGAACTCCTGCATAAGTGTGATCAATTGCTCGATGGTCTGACGCAGCGGAGTGAACGACGGCGAGTCGAAGGCCAGTTGAATATCGCTCCAGGCCTCCAACCGGGCCAGGGCGGAGCGGCTTTCCGTGAGCCAGAGGATGTTCTGGCGGAACTGCACGCCCGGCAGCATGCGCAGGGTGTCGTTCAATTGGCGTTGGGTCGCCTGTGCGGTTTCGCGTTCCAGCTTGGCATTCTTGCCGTCGCCGCCGGTCAGCAGTTTGCGTTGCAGCTGCTGCCAGTCGGCAAAACTGAACTTGGCGAACTCCTGGCCGACTTCGCCGAGCAGCGGTACACGGGTCAGCAGCACCTCTGCGTAGCGCCGGATCAACCATTCCAACGGGCTGGAGCGCCAGGACAGGTCGCCGTCCTCCGGCTGCGGGTGCAGCTCGTCGGCGAAGCGTTCACAAAGGCTGGCCAGCAGATTCAATCCCGCCGCCAAGCCGGCGAAGCCATGACGGTGCAGCCAGGCTTCGCCGAGCCAGGCGGCGACCATCATGTCCTTGCTCTTGTGGCTCAGCACCTCGCTGGCCAGACGCTCCACGGCGACCCAGTCGGCGCGCTTCAGGTTGGCTTGCCAGACCCCGGTGGGCAGACTTTCGTCATCCTCGCGGCGGGCTTCGCGCAGGGTGTCGTACTCCGGCTGATGGCGGATATTGATCCCGCAGGGTTGCGCGCCGGCTATCGGCTCCAGCAACCCGGCGGCTTGAAGGGCGACGTCCATTAGTGGGGCTTACTCCTAGGGTGTGCCTGGCTCGGTGACTGAGACAGCAGCCGGCCAGGTATCGGCAGGCGAAGTGACGAGGGAAGCAGCCGGGTCAAGCGAATATGGCGATGCCGGCGCCTTGACCGGCAGCGGTGCTATGGCCAACGGCGCCTTGCCGCTGGCGTTCATCAGGGCCACCCGCATAAACATCAGTGCATAGTTGTCGATGCTGTAAGGGGCATAGACCGGCAAGCGGAAGGCCAACGGCGTTTCGCTGTAATCAATGGTCGCCAAGCGCTCGAAGGCGACATGGGTGCGCAACAGACGCAGCAGCGCCCAGGGCCCTTCGTATTCCCAACCGGCCTCGTATTCGAACACCGCCAAGGCCGGTTGCAGGGGATCGTCGGCTGGTTTCTGCGCACCGTTCTTGGCCCAGCGCAGCAGGAGCTTGACCGGCTCACCGAGGGTCCAGCGCATGCGATGCGGATCGTCGCCGGGGTAGCGAATCACTTCGCTGCCCGATTGCATCGACCATTCGATGATCTGGTCGGCACCGAGCTCGGCCTCGCGGTCGGTACGCCAGCGCACATCCAGGTCGATGCCCTTGATGCCGTCCTGATCGCGCTGGAACAGCGGGTCGAGCCAGACCCGGGCGCGTTGCAGGTTATTGAGAAAATCCGCTGCCGCCAGCGCATCAGGCGACGGGCTTTGCGCCAGACCGGCTTGCGCCTGGGTCAGGTTCTCGTCGAGCAATTGCAGGAACAGACGCACGCGGTCGGGATCGGCGTCGGGTGCGTTGAGGTTGAAGGAGAACGGGAAGCGTCCGGCCAAATAGTGGGAGAAGTAATTCGACAGTCGGTTCCAGGCGACCGCCGCAGTCTGCTCCTGCAGATTCGCGCAGCGCTGCGTGGCCAGGCTGGCGACTTCGCGCGCACGTATCGAGAATTCGTCCATACCTTGCGGTAACTCGGCTTCGCTAAGGATGGTGCGGCAATTGCCCATTTCCATACTGTTGAGGTTATTGGCGAAGCGTTCGAACAGTGCCGGGGCGCTGTTGGGGTTCTTCTCGGCGTATTTTGTTAGCTCCACTGCCATCGCCTGCCAGCGTTGCAGCTGTTCGAGATGCCCGGACGCCAGGCTCGAGCGATGCGCTTGCAGCCAATCGAGCGCCGGTGCGATACGGCTGTGCAGGTCGGCGACCAGGTTGGCTTGCGCGGCCAGGTATTGCTGCATGTCCTGCACGGTAGCAGAGCGATAGGCGCGCAACCCGGGGTTCTGGCTGCCGTCCCACCAGGCGAAATTGCCGTGCAGCGGTTGGTACAGGGCCAGCGTCTGCAGCTCGGCATTGGCGTTGGTGAGGTCCCGTAAGGCTCGGCGGTTGAGTTCCTGAAGCACGGCGTTGGCCATATCCTCGTGACCGAGGGTTTGAAATGCCGCAGCCACCTCGGTGGCATCCTGGGCCGATACATTGAAGGCGCGATTGCCGTTGAGGCCGACCGCCGCGTTCGGTTTGGGCGAACTGAACAGCCGCCAGAGCGTGATGGCGGTACTCGTCTGAGCGCTGCCGGTCAGCGCGCTACGGTATTCGTAGGGGACCTTGGCGACGCCCTGTTCGAGGTAGCTGCGGTAGCTGGTGATGTAACGCAGGGCGCTGTGCAGGCTGTCGTCGTCAATGTTCTGCAAGGGTACGCCATGGAAGCCGGTTACATTGCTTGCCAGTGCGGCGGCGGCGAAGTCCTGGCGCAGTAGCATATCGATTGCGGTATCCAGCTTGACCAGGCTGGGTTGCAGCTCGATGCTGCCGCCACTTTGCTGACGCAGGACACTGTTGTGCGGGTCGTCCTCGTCGAGCCATTGCTCACGGAATATCTTCTGCAGGTAGCTGGCGTGGTCAAGCACCTGGTCGACCACCGCGGGGCCGATCAAGCTGCTCTGCCGGGCGTCCTCGAGCATCGCCGAATAGCCGGGAGCCAGGTCCTGGCCCGAACTGCGGCTCCAGGCGGTATTGGTGGCCGTGACCATGCGACGCAACTGAGCGATGTTCAGGCTCAGTTCTTCCAGTTCGAGGATCGTATTGCGTTGGTCGTTCTGCAGGTATTGCAGGTGGCGCCTGACCTGCCCGGCGGTGCTGCTGAAGCTTTCGTCGGCAAACAAGCGATCGAGCCACATGCTCATCAGTTGGGCGAACTGTTTACCGGTCGTCTGGCGAATCGGAGAAAGCTCTATCGGGTTGGCGAGGCCCTTGCTGACACGCGCCAATAGCCAGTTGTAACGGCTGTATAACGGCAAAGCTTCGGCGTTGAGATCGAGATCGAGCAGTTCGCGTGACAACACGGCGGCATCGTCGAGCGGGCTCTTGCTGCCGTCGAGCATCAGGTTGAAGCGCGCACTCTGTTTTTCCAGGGCGATAGCTTGATCAAGCAACTGGCGGGCGCGCAGATAACTTGGCCACTCTTCCGGCGACTCGGCTTCGCCGCTACGTCGACGCTGGCCATCGGTGCGCGCAGAAGTGATTACCTCGATGTTGCGTTGCAGCGTACCCCGCAGCGGCTGGTAGAGGCGTTGGCTGGCAAGCGTGCGCATGTGTTGACGCAGTTGCGGGTCAAGCGAGGAGAACAACGAGCTGGGCAACAACACCGAGGTGAAACGCCAGCGCGGTGCTTCGTCGAGCACCGTCCAGAACGCACTGATGCTTTTACGGGCCCCCGCGTCGCTAAGCAGGCCGGGGCGATGATTGGTTTGTGTTTCCTGCAGCAGGTTTGCCAGGGTATCGGCGTCCTCGCTTTCGACCTGCCAGATCCAGAGCATCCCCACCAGCCAGAACAAGCCGAACACCGCGGTGCTGATACCCACAACGCGTTGCCAGCGCCGACGTAAATAAAGGATGCGTGGCACCGGCTGGGTCAGGCCTTGTTCGGCCAGCACCCGCTGGCGTAGCAGACGGCCGACGAACAGCGGCTCGCGCGGCAGCTCTTCGACTTCGGTCAGCGGGTCGGCGTCGAAGCCGGGCACTGGCATCGCCGCGCAGAAATAGATGCCGCGCAGTTGCGGCGCCTCGCCCAGGGCGCTGCCTTGAAAGACCGGATCGCAGAGGGTTTGCAGGTTGCTGCGAATGGCTTCGAACTGACGCGGCAGCAAGTACAGCGCTTCTTCGGTTTTGCCGGACAAGACCCCCAGTTCGGTGACTTCCTCGGACAGCACGCGCACCAACTGGTCGATCGCTATTTCGCTCCATTCCGGGTGCCAGGCGGTGCCCGGAGTGAAGGGCGAGGACCAGCCGAGAATCCGCTCACGGGCATCGTTTGGTAGCGCGTCGGCCAGTTCCTTCATGCCCGGTACGCTTTCCAGCCCGGTCACCAGCAGGTAAACCGGCACGCTCAAGCCTAATCGCTGCAGCAGTTCGTTGAACTTGCGTCGTGCCGCCATGCCCGCTGCGGCAGCCTGATCGGGCGCCCATAGCTGCTCGGCCGGTACCGTCCAGATCACCGCATCGAGCGGCCGACCGGCGCGCATCATCAACAGCATGCGCAGCAACCGCCACCAGGCGGCGATCTGCACCAAGGCGCCTTCGCCGTGATTGAACATGGCGCCGGGTACGGCCAGCACCGCGGCATCGCTGTCGTACCACCAGCGGCCGAACCAGCCGGTTTTTCCGGAACTGGACAGACGCCAGCCGCGGCACAGTTCGCTGGTTTGCTGCTCATCGCCGAGCAACATGATCCATGGGGTCTGGTAGCGATCCTTAACGCCCAGATCGCGTTCCATCTGCTGCACGGCGAAGTAACAGCTGCGCGCGGAGCCGTCGATGCGCTTGCGCAACCACCAAGCTAATGCACCGAGCAGAAACACAAGCAGCAACACGCCGAATACCAGCAGGACTATCTCCAGGCCGCTCATAGCCTTTGCTCCCGGACAGTCCCGGCGTCAATGAGCGAGTGTTCCAGGCGGCTGGCGATATCGCGCCAGAGCAAATGGCCGATCGCGAGAATCAGCATCAGGCCCAAGCCGATGAACAGGCTCAGGCGTAAACCGTCGGGCAGCATGCGCCGCACCGGCAGCCGGGCCGCTGGTACTGCTGCTGGTTGTTCGAGCATCGGCCCGACCAGCTGCGCCGAGGCATCGCGCTGCCAGGCGAAGGCGAACAGCGCGTGCCGCCATTTCTCGTGCAAGGCCTGCCCGCGGACGCCCCGCAGGCGACCCTGAAAGCCCAGGTTCAGGCACTGCAGATAGACATTGGCCAGGTCGCGGGTGGCCGGGTCCGATTCGCCGAGCAGCTTGTTGATCGCCCGCGGTATCCGTTCGCCTGCCGCGCGGCTGTTGAACAGGCGCGATTCCAGCGGTTGTTCCTGCCACAGCTGGCGGCCAGGCCAGGGACTGAACAGTAGGGTCTCGTCGAGCAGACCGACAAAGGCATAGACCATGGCCTTGGCCTGGCCCCCGGGCGCATCGCCCACCGCTGCGTAGGCATCGCGCCAGAGTCTGCGGGTCAGCCGATTGGCTTCGGTTGCGGCCTGAGCGACCGCCTGTTCGGCACCTTCGGTGGAATTGGCCAAGCCGGGCCAGAGTGTCAGCCATTGCGCCCAGGACTTACCGAATGCCGCGCTCAACGGGGCCTGATTCATCGAACCAATGCGCAAGCGCGATAGGCTATCTGACATGCGTTGCCCTCACTCGTCGGCGCTGTTGTTGGCGTCGGGAACGAAAAGCAGGATTTCCCAGGGTTCGACCCCGGTTCCGCCGCCAGGTACCAGGATGCGCAAGCGTTGGCTGGGGTCGAACCATTCCCGCGCGCCTTGCAGACCGAACAGCCGGGTGTCCTCGCTGACGCTGTAGGCGATCTGTTCGCTGCGGCTCAGCGGTTGTTGTGGCATGCCGTGCATGCGCTGGCGGGCTAGGGTGACGATGTGTTTTTCGGAGGCGACTATGGCGCTGTCCATCCACTGGCCGGCGGCGCTTTCGCCGGCACCGGCGGGCAGGCGCAGGCCGATGACCAGACGTTGCCAAGGTTCTTCACGGGTTGGCAAATCGATCCAGAAACCATGCTTGTCGCGGGAGAACGGCAGAGTCCGATAGCCGGCGCGCATCAGGTCCAAGGTGGCATTCAACCAATCCAGCAGCGGCGTGTAGCCGGCCAGCAGTTCCTCGTAAGTCAGGGGGTCGAAGGCCGGTACGCCAGCCAGCGGGTTGAGCGTACACAGCGAACCGGCCATGCCGGCCAGCAGTTGGTGCAGAGCCGCTGGCGCAGCGACGCGGCTACCCAGTGCGGCTTCGACTTCCGGCAAGCGCGCCCAGAGCGCGGCGAGCAGGCGGCCAATTTCCTGGCAATCCTCGGCATTGCCGGCCTGCTGTGCCTGGCGCAGGCGTCCGGCCAGGTACACGCATTTTTCCCGGGTACGGGCACAGAGTGCGGCGACTTTCTGCCCCAAGAAGGATTCTGGGAGTATCCGCGAAGCCGGGGCCACATAGGGGATACGGGCGTAACCGCCACCCTGTTTGCCGATGCGCAGCAACGGCAGGCACACCGAGTCGGCCTTGTTGCTCTCGCACACCAGGTGCAGATCGGCGCGCCAGACATTGATCGGTTCGGGAAACAGGCCGCTGGCCAGATCCGGCACCGGCTCGCTGTCCACGGACTGGAAGCGCCCACTCAGCGGCGCCAGTTGTCCGGCGCGATACAGCGGCGCGATGGCCAGGTACACGGTGGTCATGCATTGCGGCGAGGCGTCGATGGCTTCGATCACATCCAGTTCCAGCACCCGCCGACTGGCGGCGTCGAAGCCGACCGGCAAACCATCGGGAAGAATCGCTTCGAGCGCGGTGATGCGCACCTTGCCGCTGCTTAGTGCGGCTTCATCGACTTCCAGCGAGTCGACGCCCCAGAACCACGGCTGCGCCGCCGCCGCTTGGCGCGAGGCCAGGGCTTCGGCCCGCAGGCCTTGCAACTGGAAATGCTGAGGCAGCAGGTGCATGCCTTCGTGCCAACAGATCGCATCCGGTATACCGCTCATGCCACGCCCCCTCCGACGTCCATTTTGGTACTGCAGGTAGCGTCGCGTCCCCGCCGCGTGTCCGTGCGCTACTCAATTTTGAGAGGCGTCTCCGAGCAACCGCATATTCTTGTTTTCAAAACGTAGCCAGACCGTCTTCTGCTGTTCCAAACGCAGTCTGTGCGTACCGGGATTGTTATAGCCGGCATACACCAAAAGTCCAACCGCAGGGTTGCCGGCCATTGGAATATCGCGCGACTCCATGAATTGGCCCGGGACCAGTTCCAGGCTCCACACCTCGATGGCCTTGAGGTAATCGCGGCGCAACTGCTCGCGTTGCTCGAACCATTGCTTGGCCGGGATCGCCAACAGCAGCTTGAGCAGCTCCGGGTCCTGCACCGCGACGAAGTCCACGGCCAGCGGCGTGTCGTTGTTGGCCTTGGGCGCCATGTCCAGGGTGAGCGAGCGCAATTCGACCGAGGGGGGGGAAGAAAAATACGAGCAGGCGGCTAACAGGTTGAACAAGCCCAACAGCGCGGCTGTGCAGGCGAAACGTCCGAGTTTCATGGGAATCCGTTAATCAATGAATTTGCTTTTTTATAGACCTGTTCTAGCGTCTTGGGTAGTTCGCCGGTAGACGAATGAAAAACACCGCCACCGTCTGGCTCGCCTGCGGTAGCGATTTGTAAGGAGCGCGATGGGGAGGGAAACCTAGACATTGCGCGCTAGCTCAATGTTTGGAGAAGGGCAGGATCATGGCTGAAAGTACCCAACACAAGCTCGACCGAGTGCGTCCTCCGCGTGTGCAGATTACCTACGACGTGGAGATCGGCGACGCGATCGAGAAGAAGGAACTACCGCTGGTGGTCGGCATCCTCGCCGATCTGTCGGGTAAACCGGAAACACCGTTACCGAAGATGAGCGAGCGACGTTTCATCGAAATCGATCGCGACAACTTCAACGACGTACTCGCCTCCACGGCGCCACGTCTGGCGGTACAGGTAGACAACAGCATCAGTGGCGACGGCAGCAAGCTCAATGTCGCGCTGAATTTCTCTCATTTCGATGATTTCGACCCGGTCAACCTGGTCAAGCAAGTGACGCCGCTACGCCGTCTGTTCGAGGCTCGTCAGCGCTTGCGCGACCTGCTCACCAAGCTCGACGGCAACGACGATCTGGACAAGCTGTTACAGGAAGTGGTGGCCAATACCGAGGGCCTGCAGGAAATCAAAGCGGCGCGCCCCGAAGATACTGCTGGCGAGGCACCTGCCGACGCCGCGAGCTCTTCCGAGCAGCCCGAAGAACCTCAAGCCTGATCGCCTCGACTATAAAACGGAGTAATTTGCCATGGCCGAAACAGAACCCGGCACTCAAGGCACGACGTCGTCTGCCAGTATGTCTCTACTCGATCGCATCGTCGCCGAAGGCCGTATGGCCCACGATGACAGTCAGCAGGCCTATGCCCGCGACATGCTGGCCGAGTTCGCCACCCAAGTGCTCGATGAAGGCATGGTGGTCGATAAGGACACCGTCGCCATGATCAACGATCGCATCGACCAGATCGATCAACTGATCAGCAGCCAACTCAATGAAATCCTCCATCACCCCGAGGTGAAGAAGCTGGAGGCCACCTGGCGCGGCCTGCACTTCCTGGTGATGAATACCGAAACCAGCACCCGGCTCAAGCTGCGTCTGTTCAACGCGACCCAGAAGGATCTGTTGAACGACCTGGAAAAAGCTGTCGAATTCGACCAGAGCGTGCTGTTCAAGAAAATCTACGAAGAAGACTACGGCACCTTCGGCGGACACCCGTTCAGCGTGTTGATGGGCGATTACGAGTTCGGCCGCCATCCGCAGGACATCGCCCTGCTGGAGAAGCTCTCCAACGTCGCCGCCGCCGCCCATGCGCCCTTTATCGCCGCTGCCAGCCCGCGGCTGTTCGACATGAGCAGCTTCAGCGAACTGGCCGTGCCGCGTGATCTGGCCAAAGTGTTCGAAAGCATGGAGCTGATCAAGTGGCGCTCGTTCCGCGCCAGCGAGGATTCGCGCTACGTGTCGCTGGTGCTGCCGCATGTGCTGCTGCGCCTGCCTTACGGCCCCGATACCTTGCCGGTGGAAGGCATGAACTACGTGGAGGACGTCAACGGCACCGACCACGACAAGTACCTGTGGGGCAACGCCGCCTGGGCACTGACCCAGCGCATCACCGATGCCTTCGCCAAATACGGCTGGTGTGCGGCGATCCGCGGTGTCGAGGGTGGCGGTGCGGTCGAAGGGCTGCCGGCGCATACCTTTACCACCAGCTCCGGCGATCTGGCGCTCAAATGTCCGACCGAAGTGGCGATCACCGACCGCCGCGAGAAGGAACTCGACGGGCTGGGCTTCATATCCCTCTGCCACAAAAAGAACAGCGACCTGGCGGTGTTCTTCGGCGGCCAGACCACCAACCTGGCGAAGACCTACAACACCGCCGAAGCCAACTCCAATGCGCGCATCTCGGCTATGTTGCCCTACGTGCTGGCGGCCTCGCGTTTCGCCCATTACCTCAAGGTGATCATGCGCGACAAGATCGGCAGCTTCATGACCCGCGACAACGTGCAGACCTACCTCAACAACTGGATCGCCGACTACGTGCTGATCAACGACAACGCGCCTCAGGAAATCAAGGCGCAGTACCCGCTACGCGAAGCACGGGTGGATGTCACCGAGGTGGCCGGCAAACCCGGCGCTTACCGCGCGACCGTGTTCCTGCGGCCGCATTTCCAACTTGAGGAGCTGACCGCTTCGATCCGTCTGGTAGCGAACCTGCCGCCACCGGCTGCCTGATGTCGTCCGCCGGCCTTCCTGTGGCCGGCGGTTTTTCTTTCCAGTTATTTCTTCCTATAGATTCAGGAGCTGCACGCGATGGATGCGATTATTCTCGACCTGGGCGCCGATATTAAAGGCGACAGCCTGCTCGAAGGCTTTACCGACAAGATCGAACTGATGTCCTACAGCCACAACGTCGCCATGCAGGTGACCAACGACGTCAGCAACTCGGAGCGTACCTCCGGCCGTCCCCATATCGGTGAATTCACCGTCACCAAGTTCATCGATACCTCGACCCCTACCCTCAACGAATACTGCTGCTCCGGCAAACCGATTGCCGAGGCCAAGATCACCATCGGCCGTAACGCCGCCGAGGGCAGCGGGCAGATCCTGCCGTTCATCGTCTACACCCTGACCAACGTGGTGTTCTCCAACGTCAGCGTCAGCGGCGGCACCGGCGGTAAGCCGGTGGAAACCCTGTCGATGAACTTCACCAAAATCAAATGGGAACTGACCGCGCAGAAGGACGACGGCACCAAGGAAGGCACCGCTGCGTCCACCTGGGACCTGGCGGCCAACAAGGTCGTCAAGTAAGCGGTGGTTGCGTTCCGGCAACGCCGCCGGGCGCCGCTGTTCGACCGCCTGGCCTCGGGGGACGAGGCCGGGTTCGCGCGTACCGAGGTTTTCGACCGTCAGGCATTGAGCGAATCGGTGCGCGAGGAACTGCTGCGCCTGCTCAATACCCGACGCGCGCAGCGTTCGCGGCTCAAACAGATGACCGTGATCGATTACGGCATCGTCGACTGGAGCGGCCTGTATGCCGATCGCAGCGACGACCGCCTCAAGCTGGCGCGGGAAATCCGCCTGGCGATCGCTCATTTCGAACCGCGCCTGCAACTCAGCGAAGTCGACGTGCAACCCCTGGATGGCAGCCGTCATGCGTTGCGTGTGCGGATTGCCGGGCAACTGCGCAGCGGCGGCAGCGAGATCTGGCCGGTGGCCTTTGTGATGGACATGGCCGACGGGGTGGTACATGAGCGATTCGATTGACGAAGAACTGCTGGATTATTACCAACGCGAGCTGACCTGGTTGCGCCAGGCCGGCGCCGGTTTCGCCGAGCGCTACCCGAAGATCGCCAGCCGCCTGGAACTGTCTGCCGGCGAATGCCCTGACCCGCATGTCGAGCGCCTGCTGGAAAGCTTCTCGCTACTCTCCGCTCGCCTGCAACGGCGCCTCGACGACGGCTACGCCGAATTCAGCGATGCCTTGCTCGAGCA
>CAMPJN010000001.1 GCA_946886875.1 uncultured Pseudomonas sp. | reverse complement strand
CCGTTGGGGCCGATGATCGCGACGCGCTCGCCGGCTTCAACCTGGAAGCTGAAGTTCTTGAACAGCGGCTTGCCGTCGAAGCCCTTGGCCATTTTGTCGACCATCACGGCCTGGCGGTGCAGCTTCTTGTTCTGCTCGAAGCGGATAAAGGGGCTGACGCGGCTGGACGGTTTGACCTCGGCCAGCTGGATCTTGTCGATCTGCTTGGCGCGCGAGGTGGCCTGCTTGGCCTTGGAGGCGTTGGCCGAGAAGCGGCTGACGAAGCTCTGCAGCTCGGAAATCTGCGCCTTCTTCTTGGCGTTATCCGACAGCAACTGCTCGCGCGACTGGGTCGCAGCGGTCATGTACTCGTCATAGTTGCCGGGGAACAGGCGCAGCTCGCCGTAATCCAGGTCGGCCATATGGGTGCAGACCGAGTTCAAGAAGTGACGGTCGTGGGAAATGATGATCATGGTGCTGTTACGCGCCGTGAGGATGTTTTCCAGCCAGCGGATGGTGTTGATATCCAGGTGGTTTGTCGGCTCGTCGAGCAGCAGCACGTCCGGATCGGAGAACAGTGCCTGCGCCAGCAGTACGCGCAGCTTCCAGCCAGGGGCGACTTCGCTCATCGGGCCGAAGTGCTGCTCCAGCGGAATACCCAGGCCGAGCAGCAGCTCGCCTGCACGGGATTCGGCGGTGTAGCCGTCCATCTCGGCGAACTCACCTTCGAGTTCGCCGACCTTCATGCCGTCTTCTTCGCTCATCTCCGCCAGGGAGTAGATGCGGTCACGCTCGGCTTTGACTTTCCACAGCTCTTCATGGCCCATGATCACGGTGTCGATCACGTTGAAGTCTTCGTAGGCGAACTGATCCTGGCGCAGTTTACCCAGGCGCACGTTCGGCTCGAGCATCACCTGGCCGCCGCTCGGTTCCAGGTCGTCGCCGAGAATTTTCATAAAGGTCGACTTGCCGCAGCCGTTAGCCCCGATCAGGCCGTAGCGGTTGCCGCCGCCAAACTTGACGGAAACGTTCTCGAACAGGGGTTTGGCCCCGAATTGCATGGTGATGTTAGCGGTGGAGATCAAAGGTCTTTCCTATCAATAACTTAGAGCGGCTTGGATTCTGGCGATACCGATTTGATACCAATTTGCAGCTTGTCCAGTTCGCTCCAATCGGAGCTTGAGTTGAGCCAGCGGGCATAGGTCGAGAGCAGCATTTGAATGCTGTGACCCAATTGCTGGGCAATAAATGCGGGATTTAGGCCGGACATTAAGCATATTGTCGCATAGGTGTGACGGCAGTTATATGGAGGCCGATACCTGACACCAAGTGCCGCCAGAGTAGGGCGCCACTGGTGATGTACGTTGGAAGTTTCCTTGACGTGCTCCTGCCCCTTGGATGGGGGGAAGACATAGGGTGTGGACTTGACCCGACCCACACCCAGCAGACGCCGCTCGGCGTACATCTTGGCGAACCATAGGGCATTGAGGGCGCGCTGGTTCAGTAGGACGAAGCGGTCCTTGCCGGTCTTGGTTCGCTCCTCGACCTCGCCCAGGGCGACCGTTCGGCGAACATGCACCTGGCGGCGGCCCCAGTCGACGTCTTCCCAGCGCAGGGCGAGTGCTTCCGAGATGCGCAGGCCAGTGAAGAACAGAAACTCGAACAGAGCCGCATAAATCAGGCTGGGCCAGTGATCTGTCTGGTAGAGCCGGTTGATGATCTGGTCAGCCTCACCCATGGTGAATGGGTCGACCTCCTTCTTTGTCCGGCGTGGCAGCTCAAGTGGCTCTGCTGGATTCTTGGTAATCAGTCCGTCTGCGACGGCAGACTTCAGAATCGTAGTGAGCCTGACCAGGGCATTTCGCTTCACACCTGGTGACGTCCAGTCGATCACTGTGATGATTCGCCGGAGCAGGGTGGTAGTGATCAGGTCGATGCGGGTCAGCGCCAGATGCGGCATCCAGTAAAGATTCAGGGCGCCCTTGTAGTTCAGGCGCGTGCCGGCGGTGATGTCGCGGCTGTCCAGCCAGAGTTGGGCATATTCACCAAAGCAGGGGATGCCTCCGGCCGGAAGTGCCGAGCCAGGGAACAGCTCGGCGTACTTCGCATCATCCAGAAGGCCCAGCTTGGTTAGGCTGACTACCTGATTTCTAAGCTGGGCGGCAGCCGCGATCCCCTTCGGTGTGACGGGATACGGGAGAGTTTCGCTGCAGCGTCGACCGTTCCAGGTGAAGCGGATGCGAAGGGACTTGCGGAAGAGTTCCACCCCGGTGGGCATGTCCATTGGCTTTCCAGCCATTCGTAGTATCTCCGTTTGCTGTAGATGGTTTGGCGACCTTGCTTGATCCAGACCCCGGCTGGGATCTGCTGCCGTGCGCGGCGAGCTTGAAGCGCCCGGACGGTGGTGCCGAGCAGTTGGGCGAATTCCTTCTCGTTGTAGTGGTCCTTCTGTTCGTTGGACATAGCGATACCTCGCTGCCCCGCGCAGTAGCGCAGGGTGTGAATGTTGGCGGTGTGATAGTGAGAGTGCGAGGCCCGGTTAGGGCCTTGGGTTGCTTGAGTGTTGTGGGGTGCAGCGCAGGCAGCGGCATACGCTGATGCGTTCGCCGGTAGTGCGGCAGAAGGTCGCCACGTCGTCGCTCATGCCTCCCCAGTTTGCGGTCCAACTTTTGTCCAGGCAGTTGACGGTAATCTTCCCCTTGCCAGGCTCGAAGTGATCAAGGAATGCAGTGATCGGGTCAAGGTTTGGTGCCTCGCTGATGAGCAGCTTAGTTACGACGGATTGTTCAATACGCATGGGAATACTCGCCAGTAGCGTGCAGGATGAATGTGGGGTAGGTTCAAGCTAAGCGGCAACGAGCCGGGTGAGTAGAGAATTTCTGTATGCAGATTTACTGGGATGCGTTCTCGGCTATTGGGACTGTGGCCGCAGTTGTAGTTGCGTTAATACTTGCACTGCAGGCCGAATTTTATAGGAGGGGTAATGAGAAGAGAAAGGCCGGGTTAGTTGCTGCTCGTCTTCTTGAATCTGTTCGTCTTGTTGGTGAAGAAGTGCGACATAAAATGGCCGCTTTTGCTTTCTACGAAGATGAACAAGAAGGTAGTAATGATAACTTTGCCTGTGACATGTTGACGCTTCGAGCACTCGCAGATGTCCTCGATATTGATACTATTGAAGCCCTCTCGCCGCTGCCTGGCAACTGCGCAAACAGGCTGGCCATGGCGGTTGGAATCATCGATGCTCTTGGTCGTGAGATTGAATATGTAAAGTCTAAAAAACCTTGGTCAAAATGGTCAGCTGAGTGGCGTAAGAATTATGTTGAGCGCTGGATGTCAATGTCGAGTCGAGCATCTGACTACTTCCTTGCCGTGATTAGAGAGCTCGAGTCTTCAGCAGGAAGTATCGCTCCTATCCCATCAGGAGAAGAGCTTCATGGGCCGTGGGAAGAGTAATGATGATCGCAAGGTGAGGGACTGAATGTTTGAGAAGCCGCAGGATGGAAATCCGCATCGGATTACTGTTGGTCAGCACGTTTTTCCTAGTGCTTCAATTAGAAGATTTCAGGCGGCGAATAACTGTGTTGAGTTGTTCAGTAAGTCTCTCGGTCGATGCTTTCCCGCAAAGTGGAACAACAGTATTTTCATGGCTCAGCGCGTCTGGGATGAAAAAACTGAGAACGGAATTGGAAAGCATATAGAGGACCGATTTCAGCAGCTTGCGCAGAGTATCTTGGACGGTGGCACTAAGGCTATTGGTGTGTTCGAGAAAGCCACTGTTGAAGAGTTTTTCAGCCTTTGGAGAACTCGGCATGGTTTTAGAGTTAAAGGTCTGCCAGACATTAGGCTCAACGGAATTAAGGGTTCCAGCTTGGCGAAAGACCGTCAGGAGGCTCTTGAGAAGGGACACGTCATGTTCATTCGTGAAGGTGGCGTAATGCCGGGTAGATTTCAAGCCGGTATGCATGTGTTCGGCTACTACGACCGCTTTAGACATGACGTACGGAATGTGCAGTGGGGCGTCGTTCGCTCGGCAGAAGGGGAGTTTATTGTTCCTGATTGCTTTCACGATCTAATGGTTGTTCCCGTTTCACCAACTGTTTTAATTATGGCAGGTCAGTCAAACTCATGGCTTACAAGGGATGAAGTTGCCGTTGTGAATCGCTGTGCAATAGAGAGGTCTACAGATTATTATTTTGCCCGCGATCTCGGGAAATGCCCTCTGATAAACCTGAATCCTCCAAGGTTACAGCGGTTTTTTGCGCTTGACTCATCTTTTGAATAGGTGCTGTGGAGTAATCCCTCGTTTTAGTGTTCGCCAAAAGTCGATTTCAGGCGGTTCTGTTGCTGACCCAGTTGGGGCGAGGGATGGGAGCACGATGCTGTTGGAAGGGCTTCAAACTCAGTCCAGACGCTCAACCGTTCTGGGCTAAAGGGGCATATTAATGGCTATATGTGCACTATGTAAGAGTGAAAGCGCCCTGAAAAGGAGCCATCTAATGCCGGCGTCAGCTTATCGGCAAATAAGGAGAATTTCTTCTTCTGCTTCAAGTCCTTTGTTCGTGGACTTTGATAAGAATACTGCGCACTCCACCGATTGGCAGTTACGGATGGAACTGCTTTGCTGTGATTGTGAACAACTATTCAGCAAGAATGGGGAGAATGCGATGGCTCGTCTTTGGGCCAATGATGAGGCATTTCCCCTGCTTGAGAAACTTAATGCTTGTGCAAGTGCTTGTGTATTCAAAGACAGGACATATTATCCAGTCGAAAAAATTGAATCAGGTGTGCTGAATACACTCCAGTATTTCGGGGCTAGTGTCATTTGGCGTTCCCACTTCTGGGATCATGGTAAAAATCCGTCCCACTCTGGATCGCTTGGGCTCCATTATGAACGTGTCTTTCGTGAATATCTTTTGGGACGTCATAAGAGTATGCCTGGGGTTAAGGTTCTTGTTATTATTAATACGAATGATGCGTTAAATGGGTATTTCTCGCTGCCATATCATGGGCGAACTGGCTCAGTTTTTTTTCATAAGTTCAATGTTCTGGGGGTCTACTTCAATTTCATTATCGGAGCGAGATTGCCAGCGGGTATTTCTGCACCATTTAAAAAGTTCGAAACAGACTGTTTAATTATGAGTGCCGACATGGCAGAGGCGCCCCAGATCCAAGACTTGGGGGCCAGGTCCCTGCGAGTGGAAATGCGTGGTCTACGAGTTGACTAACATGTAGTCATTCTTTCTGATCGCACATTCTGTACAAGCTACGGAGAAAAATGATGCTGTGTGGGAGAAACAAACGGCTGCAGGCTGAATTGGCGAAATGGCGAGAGGCCGATGTGGCTCTTGAGTCCAGGCGCCCAACTGAGACTACTGAGTCCAATGAAAGCGGCGAAATGGCGGAGTACTACAGGGAATATGAGCGCCTGTGGGAGTGGCGACAGCTGATTCTAACCAGGCACTGGGAAAGTAAGGCTGCCAGCTACGAAGTCATCATGCCCGACTTCAACGACAAGGCTCTTTGGGGGCACGTTGAATACGACGATGATAGCGAGGAACCTAGGTATCTCACTGAAGTGGGAATTGCTAGGATCAAATCTGCCATTCGTGAAGAGCAGAAACATCGTCGGGAAGTGGCCGGTTTCTGGGTCACTTTAATAGTTGGCTGCATCGGTGCCTTGACCGGTCTTGCGTCCGTGCTGGTGGGTGGTTGACCGGTAACCGATGAACCGAATAGGGTCGCTATTCGGCTTACTCAGTTATGTAGGTTGCCCCTGTTGCGCCACACTTAAACCACCGCCACCGGGCGAACCTATACCGGCTTGCTGCTGAGCATGAACGTTTCGCGCTGCTCGGCCGTTGGTGGTCTGCTGCCCGACAGATATCCTCTGGCATCGCCTTGCACCAACCAGGTGTCGGCTCTTTGTCGTGGAAGCGGATGCACTGGCCGCGGGTGAACAGGTCAAGCCTAGTGCCAGACACTCCTGTCAATTGACCGAAGTCGTTCAGCACGCGCTGATCCACATCGATTCCGCCAATACAACGCCGCTCAGCAACGACGTTGCCTACGCGGGGCGTCGCACGATTGAAGCCTTGGCGCCACTGCCGAGGCCGCAGCAGAAGTGAAAATGGTGCGGGTGCGTTTAATCATAAGTTGGAGTCCGCTTTTCAGAGGGCATGACTACGCCACGTCTAAGTGGCGCTAAGTGATTTGGTGGAGTAGGTTCAACGCTCCGCAACAGGAAGCTTTGAAGGAGCTGAAGGTGAGCAGTGATGAACGGAGTCTGATTGCCCATGCTGCATTTAGGGAAAGCAGCGAGAAGTTTGACCATTTGGTTCTGGCTGCAATCGTTGCGATCTGTGCCTACCTTGTCCAGTCAATTCCTTTCGGACGAATTGGGTTCAACGTCGAAACGATGTATCTGTACGGGCTTTTCATTTTTGGAAGCGCTGGTGTCTGTGGATTCAAACGCTCTGAATGGACTATCCAGGTCTACTCGGCGAACCATTCCATGTTGGATGCGATGGAAAAACGCCAGGGAGAAAAGTACCGAACTGCTCGAATTAATCTGTTCAAATTTCAGAAGAGGTCCTATCTCTACTATCGAGCAAGGAACATCCTCTTCTTAAGCGGCTTCCTTTGTTACGTAGCAACTAAGGTTTTCACACAGTACGTTGGCTAGTAATAGCTCTCGCCGACGGCGCTAGACCGTCATATCTACCTCAGAACAGGGCCATCTGCTCGCCAAGAACGTCTGACGGCAACGGGATGTAGATCGGGGTGGGGGCGGGCACTGGAGGCACTTCGGCCGGGCGCTCGTCCATGGCGCTGCCCAGAGCGTAATCGCGGCGAAGCTTTCGGCTCCAGCCACCGAGGATGTGGGCCGGGGTAAACCAGTGCTCACGTTCTTCCAGGGTTAGGGTGTTGCCGAGGATCACCACGGCGGGGATGTGCAGCAGGCTCAGCTGCAGGTAGGCCATGTGCACGGCGCGGGAGTCGACATCCTGGGCGGTGACGTGCAGGTGCTGCTGATAGTTGATGTCGCGGTCGCGCATGGCCTCGGCCAGGGCAATGACCATTGCACCGGCACCGGCCGCGGGCTCGTTCATCCTGATGAATCCGCGTTGCGCGATGCGCTGGCGCACCTCGGCGCCGTCGCGGATGTTCAGGCGGGCCATCAGGGTGCAGACCTCGTAGGGCGTGAAGAATTGCCCGCGGGCGCTGTTGCCCAAGTCCAGCTCGCCGAACACCTGGCCGAGCACGTCGTCCGGGCCGAACTCTAGGGCCATGGTCAGTTCGCCGAGCATCTGCGGAAAGCGCTGCACTTCGTCCGGCTCGTAGCGTTTGATTATCGCCAGGTAGCGTTGCTCGCGTTCGTCGAACTGCTCCAGATCGGTGGAGTTGGCCACGGCCAGGGCCGCCAGCTCGACGAAGTCGCCGAACACCTCCCAGAGGTGGCGCCGGCGGCTATTGGCCTGCAGCAGTTTGACGATGTTCTTGCGGTGCTCGGTCGGGCCGCCTGGCAGGCGCTTGGCTGCTGCGGTCATTGCTTTCTCCAGGGCGAGGCCTGGCCTGCAGTTGGTTTGCGGCTGGGCCTGAAGCGCGGTGGGGGGATCTGTGCCAGAGTTGTTCTGGCCATTTCGGCTAAGGAAGGAGAGGAACGATGGGATTCAATAAAAAAGGGTTTGATCAGCTGAAAAAGAACCTTGCAGAGCTAAGCAAGCACGACCGTGTTTCATTCTCGGAGCTGTTCAATCCAGACTTCATGAAGGCCAATACCGACTTTTCGACCTTGGAAGAAATGTTCGCGCAGTCGGGGTTCAAGGTAGATACCGCCGAGGATTTCACGGCCATTCCTGATGCTGAATGGGAAGTTTTCATAACAGCGCGAACCAAGTTTGAAAGCTGGTTGGAAATGCAACGAGTAGCCGGAAAAGCCCACATGGATAAGATCGTCGCTAAAACCATGAAAAAGGGCTTTTGAGGGGCGCAGCCGGATACGTGAGTATTTGGCCGCCCGAGGGCTGCGTTTATTACGGCTGCGCTTGGCAGCCTCTGCTGGGCGAAGTACAGCTTCAGTATCGATTCGAGCTCCGTGGTTTGGACACCTCCAGGCTCAGGCCGCAGCCTGATTGAACTGAACGCTCTGGATGTGAACGATCAGGGCGGCGCAGATGCGCGGGAAGTCGGTGGCGCGGTAGAGCATGGCGGCCCGCTCACGATCAACCGGCTCGAAACCCAGCGAACGCAGAAAGTCGGCGGTCAAGCTAAAGCCCAGGCGCGAACTGATGTCGCCGAGCTTGATACGCTGCCCGTCGCCAGCTATCTGCTGCGTCGCAGGGGCCGCTGATGCAACTGATGCAACTGATGCAACTGATGCAACCGGCCTGGCCGGAGCGGCCAGTTCGAGCTGCGGTGTTGCGCCCGGCTGGCCGGTGGGCTCTGCGGCTGGGACTGACGTTTTTTCAGTCTCTATTCGTGCCGCTTCGGCGGCTTGTTCCTGCTCGAGCTTCTGGCGTTCCTGTGCGCGGATATTCTCGCGTTCCTGTTCGCGCTTCTGTTCCTCGGCGGTTTCATGCTCGGAGATGCGAACCTTGATCAGTGCGACCAGGTCATCGTTCTCCTTGAGCACCAGGGACTGGGCGTCGGAGAACAGGAAGGCGTGGTTTACGGCTAGCTCGCGCAGGCTGGCCAGGTTTGTCTCGATGCCTTCTGCGATCGCGTTTGTTTCGATCTTTAAGCGGGCCAGCTCGGTATCGGCGGCATCCTGCAGAGTGGCTATGGTGCGCTTACCCTTCATCACAGCAGCAAAGTCGGCGCGGATCTGCGGTAGCTGAACCTTGCCCAAGCGCTTGTTGATTGCAGCGACATGGGAGGCGAACGCGGCTTCGGCGCTGGTCTTGATCTCCAGGCGCCGGGCTTCCTTCATCGCCTTTACCAACTTGTCCAGCTCGAGGCGGGTGCTGCGAGCTTCGGCGCTGATGTCGTCGAGTGCACGGAACAGCTCGTCGATCGAGACCGTTTGGCTCAGTGCATGCTGTTTGGCGGCCTTCAGCCTGTCCTCAACGTCCTGGCACCACTTCACGGTTTTTTCAGCGTCAGCAAAATCCTGGTCGGTCACCAGATCGCGGTTGATCGAGCTGATCACATCCAGGGCGTGGGCCTTAAAAGCGCCGAGGTTGCTGGCGGTGACCATGCCGGTGACTTCGATGCGCAGCGCCGGCAGCGTTTCGGGCGTGCGGCCTACGGCCTGCGGCTTTTGCTCAACCGGAACATACGCGACCAGATCCTCTTCGAACTGCTTCCAGCCGGCGATCAGTTGTTTGGCGCGCCCCTCGACGGGGCGATACTCCATTTGCACCATGTTTTCTTCGGTGCCATCGGAGACGGTGAAAATCACCCGCTCGGCTTTGGATACATACAGCTGCTGCTCGAGCTGCCAGTAATAATGCGGGTCCAGTTCGCCGGCGCGTACCTGCTCGGCCAGCTCCTCGTTCCACATCTTGTGTTCGAACAGCACGTCGGCAAGCATGGTCATGCCGTCCATGCTCGCCAGCAGATTGCCAAGGGAGCCGACGACCGGAAAAAGATCCTCGCCGATCATCCGTTCGATGATGGGGCGTGCCAGCGTTTCGACTTCATGGCCGCGGTCAAACAGGTACTTCTGTACCCACCAATGCACGTCCTTATCGAGGCCCGTTTTCTTGGCGTGCAGCAGCTCGGTGCGGCTGATTTGCTTCGAGGCACCCATCATGGCGGGCGCCTCGGAAGCTGTGAAATAGTCGGAGCGCAGTGCATGCCATTCAGGGGTGCCCTGAATCACGTTATGGATTTTCATGCCTTATCTCCATCGATGGGCTCAAGCGCTTTGATCTTCTCGATCTGCTCGTCGCTCAGGGTGTACTTGCTGCTGATCATGGCAATCAGGCCGTCGGCGGATGACTTGCCGGCATCGATAGCGGCACGCCATTTCTCCAGGTTCTCGGTCACTTGCGCATCGGTGTAGGCTGGGAGTTCTTTTGGTTGATCGCTGACGCGTGGAGGGGTGATGTCGCGCACCGACGGCCGCTCTTCATCCAGCTCGTCAGGCGAATAGACGCCGAGGATCACATCAGGGCAGTGCAGTCGCGCCCAGCGCTTGGTGGCCAAGTAGGCGAGCTGCTGTTTCGGATCGTCTGCCCAGAGCGTTGAGTTGCGGGTGCGCGCTTGGATCAGTAGCAGCTCAAGGATCCGCGGCTCGGTTTCGCCTTTCATGGTTGCCCATACGCGAACGCCCAGGCCGTTTTCGTCGGCCATGGACCAATTCGGCACGCGGTATTTCTTCGCCTCGCCGGTGTCCTCGTCCTTCTTGGACTTGCTTTCGCCCTCGCGGAATTTGCCGAGGATCTTTTCCCAGGGACCGAACCACTCGTAATGCAGTCGATCCTGGGTCGGCGCCAGCGAGGTGATCACGGCGTTGACCAGCTGCGCCTCGTAGCCGAGCGTGCCGTTGACCAGGTGGGTCTTCTGGGCCACGGCGAAGGGGTTCATCTTCCATTGCATCGACTGCATGATCACTGCCATGCAGTCGGCGCTATTGCCCTGCAGGTGCTTCGGCACCGTGGCTTTGCCTTGGCACATGACCTTGGCCACGTCCATGATCTGCAGGAAACTCTGGCCGTCGAGGACCAGGGCGCTGGTGCTGGTGCCGGCGTAAGGCATGGTATTCAGTTGTTGGTCGTGCGATATCTCGGTTGCTGCGTTCATCTGTGCTCCCTGCGCCTCAGCGCTGGCGGTAATGGCTGATTGGCTGCTCTGCCGTGATATGGCCGCCCCAGGCGCTAAGCCCGATCCAGCCGGTGAAGACGAGCAGGGCGAGGAAGAAACCGCGCCAGTAGGCATAGCGCTTGGCGCGCTGGTAGCGGGTCATCGCCTGAACTCCACAACTTGCGCTTGCCACACCACCTTCTTGGGCCGCGGCAGATCGGCGACCAGAAAAAAGCCCTCGGCGGTGAGGGCTTGAATCAACTTCTGGCGGGTTTCTGCCCTGATTTCGTCGAGCTGTTCGTCGATCAGAGATTTAACGGGTTCGGTGCTCACGCTTGGTCCCTCCATGGCTGTTCCAGGGATAGGTTGATGTCGCGTTCAATCTCACGGTCGACGCGCTCGGCAATGCCCAGGGCAATGGTCTCCTGCAGCGGAGCCGCCAGCTTGGCCAGCGGCCCGAGCATTAGGTCGGCCCCCTTGGGAGCAAGTAGACGCAAAGCCTGCGTCCAGAACTCGCGACGCTGTGCTTCGGGGCCGTTGCACAGCAGCTCTTCCAGATATGCCCAATCGCCAGCCTCCAGCTCGTCGCGAATGGCGTCTTGCCTGCGATCATGTTCGGCGTGGTGGGATTCGCGGGCATCGACGCCGGCGAGGTGGCGAGCCGTGTCGGCGGCCACCGGGCTGATTGCGTATTGCATGGTGGTTACCTCTCGGAAGTAGGCCGCATTAGTCAGGCACCCTGCGGGTGACCAAACCCAGCCGTGAAGCTGCCGGGTGCCTGCTGATGCGGTCTAGGGAAGGGGAGTGGCCGAACTGCCCAGGTGGCCAGCCTGCTCATTACCGCGTTCGGCGTTATGCTGCGCGCGGTGGCGCCCCTTGTGATTCGGGGAAGTCTTCAGCTGGCAATCCGTTGCGGTACGCCGGCCTGAATACGCTGGTGGATCTCTTCGCGGTGTACTTCGATGTGCTTGGGCGCCTCGATGCCCAGTTTGACCTGGCCGTGTTGGATACCCACGACGGTTACGGTGATGTCGTCATTAATGCGGATGGTTTCGCCAACGCGGCGGGTGAGGATCAGCATGGTGTTTCTCCTTAGGGTGGTTTGCTTCCCAAAGCGCCCTCTATGCGAAGGCGCTTCAGTGAATCGTTCTGTGTTTTTCCGCGGTTACTCGCCACCTGCGGCTGGGCGGCCTTTCGGCTATCTCCGTTGCGCGTTGTGCCGGATTCATATCTCTGCCCGCTGCCGCAACTGGCGTCGCATCGGGTGGCTTGCGCAACTTCGCGTGCTGGCATTTGGCAGCACGGCAGGTTCCAGAGCCTGCATGGGGTGGAAAATTTGTTACTCGCGCTGTACCGGCCAGTGCCGGGATTCCGCCGCGAGGTTTCCGGGTTGTGTAAAGAGCGGTGCCGGGTTGTCGTGAATACAAGCGGACTTGCATTAATAAAAGCATGCTTGTGTTTTGAATGCAAGCATTCTTGTGAGTTGCTCTTGTACTGTATGCATGATCAGTGTTTTAGGGTGGGCATATGGCCAGGAAAAAAAACGACGTAGAGCCACGGCGTGAGATGGAACCGGTCGAGCGCCTAGGCCTGAGGGTGTCGGCGATGATTGGTGCACCAAAGGCGCAGCTAGAGAGGAGGGCGGTGATTCACCGGCTGGATGCGGATACCGACGAGGCGTGGGATACGATTATGGCGCTGCTGTCCGAGACGGATGGTATCGAGATGGTCTTCAACGATGACGACAGCGTGACGCTGACCTGGGCAAAGTCGATAGACGACGCTCAGGTGGGGGAGCAGGAAGGGGAATTGGAGGTGATCGAGGAGGAGGCACCGTTCTGACAGAATATACCTTGTGGCATCGCGATTGACGCACTGAACGATGAGGCCTCTTACTCGGCCTACCAAGGCGATTTCACGGATGATCTGTCCATCACCCTCACACAGCCTGCGGTCGTTGGCATGCCAGTGAGTGTGAGGATGTGATGAGCAAAGGGAATATTGCTGAGCTGAATCAGTTGTGCAATGTCTGCAGACAAAGAAGCTACGCAGAAGTCTCTACGTCTTCATCCATTTCAGATGCTGCATGGAGGCTTCTGAGGAGATCTTCCTTGGGCGTTCCCGAAAGGTCAGCTCTCTGGGTTTTGAGCTTCTCGAGAAGATAGTCATTAGTAAGGCTGAACTCGTCAAATATCCTTGGCCAAGTCTTTATGTAGGTTTTTACTTTTGGTGTGGATGTGACAAGTCCTGGTTCGCCAAGGCTCTTAGATGTCTCCAATCTGCTATGTATTCCGAAGGCTTCGCTGGAGATGCATCTTCCGACTAAAAGTAGCTCGAATCTAGTGAGGTCGCTATTAAAAGCTGGGAACTTGCTCAAGATCGAAGCGTAGCTGTCAATTTGGCTAAGGTGCTTGTCGTTTAATGAGATGCCGGGGCGCTTTATCTCGACAATCACGCAGCGGTAATATTTTCTTCCGTGAGAGTCTATTTGTGGTTGTTTTCTAACTAGAAATAAGTCGACTTGTCTGTTTACACCGTTAATTTCTGCGCCGTCAGCAATGTCGTCAATTTCAATATCTTCTATTCCTTTAATTGTTTTTCTTAAATTCGCTGTGGTAGTGGTAAAGCTGTCCTCTTCCGCGCCTAAAATCTCATATGAAGCGCCAAACAGCCATGTGTTGCTCTCGATTACCTGCTGCAAGTCAGGAGTCTCTCTTACACTTGCGTAGTGGGTATCCATGATTTCTTTGATTCGCGCGACAGAAAGTTCGCGGTTTTGTAGGACCTCGATTGTGTTAATGATGTTGTCGAGCTTGGTTTTTTTGAGTTGATTGGCAAATTGTGTCATAGCGGCGGTGTCTAGGTTTAGAATGTTTTCTAGAATTTCATATATGCCGCTATTTTCGTTGGATACAGATAATCTGTCTAGTAATCTTATGATTAGTCGGCGCTGCTTCTTATTGCTTCCAACTAAAAGGTTTGGCTCTCTTATAAGTACGGCTCTGACAATGTCTTTGACGTGAGACAGGCGCCAATTGGACTCCTGAGCGTCAAGGTTCGGATACTCAGGAAAATCACCTGCCAATTCGAAGTTTGAAACATGCTGGTCTGCTTGCTTTATCAGAAAGTCAGCGTACATGCTTTTAGCGAAAAGACCTACTTGGGTTGTTAGCTCTCTGAATCGGTCTGTTGCCAGAAAGGCGCTGATGGGCTCATGCAGACCGTCATGGTCTCGGCTGTAGTGGCTGAAAAACTGAGATTTTATATAGATGGATGAGTAATATCCGCGTTTACGGTTAAGGCTGCTGTAAAATTTGTAAAGTATTCTGTTGCTTGGTGCTATTAGATGGATAAAAGATTTCTCAGTTCCTGGTCGCTCTTTCCAATGGATGAGTTGTACGTGGAAAAATTCAGAGCCACATTCTAAAGTGGCTTCATGGATTTCATGCTCTTGTGGTGTTACTTTGATGCCGGCGACCCGAAGGACTTTGTTTGGCATTAGAGCTAGGTGCGCTCCGAAGATTTTTCGAAACTCACGAACTATTTCTTCCGTTTTTGGAAGGTTTGACTTGAAGTTTGAAAGTACTACGCAGGTTCCGGATGATATGGGGCTTAACCGTTGATGCTGATTCCCGGGGGGGATGGTAAAGCCTTCGATGTCGCTTAGGTTGCTACTAACTACCGTTATTACTGCGTTTTCATTTTGGAATTTTGTCCACCAGGCGGCGGTGTTGCAAATTTTGTGAAACGCAAGCCGCCCTCTACCGTGAGATCCATGTGTGTCATAAGAGTCTTTCTTTAGGGAGTCATTGAAACGGCGGAAATTTTCTTCAGGGAACTTGAAGTTAATTCCATTTCCATTGTCTAGTATCGATACGCAGACTGTGCCATGTATGTCATTTGTCTCAATTTCTATATCAACAACACTCGCGTCAGCGTCAAAGCCGTTCCATACAAGTTCTGCTAAAGCCTGAATTGGTTCGACGGACTTAAAATGTTTGACTATGCCGCTATGCGTAATTGCGTTTGACCCTGAAAAATCGAATGAAACGAATGCCATTTATGCTAATCCCTTAGGTTCTAATAGAGTTAAACCCGTTTCGCATTCCACACCAGCAGAACCCTGGCTTGGATGTAGGTTTCGTCGATTCTGATTTCCACCGGTGGGTAGAGCTCTTCAGCCTTGGAAATCATCTTGAAGTGCTCCGCATCGATTACCTGCAGACTCTTGATGTAGAAATGACCCTGCCAGGTGAAGGCATAGATACCGTCGCCGGTGAACTCACGGATGCTGGCGTCGACGATAAGCGGATCCTTGTCCTGGATCGTGGGCGCCATCGACTGGCCGACGCCAGTGATCAGCTTCAGGTGAGCCGGATCCTTATAGGTGACGCCAAGCTCGCGCAGATGCTGCTGGCTGACGGTCACGTCGCGGAACATCTCCGGGAAGTCGTGCACGAGCTTGCCGTTGCCCATAGCGCCCTGGACGTCGTAATGCGCGATGCGGATCTCGTCGCCTACGAGAGGACGGCGGGAGAAGTCGGCGACGATGACGTTGTCGGTTGGTGGAGTAGCGGGAGTGTCGCTGAGCGTATCGGCAACAGCTTGCTCTAGGCGCTCCTGCTGATCTGGGCGCAAGTTCTTGCCTTGCAGCATCTGAAGAAACTTGTCCGTAGCGCTACTTGCGGCCTTGCGCCGGGGAGGCTCCCCCTTGCCCGAAAGAAGCCAATCAACCGTCGTGTCATATCCCTCAGCTAGAGCCGCAAGGTTCTCATTCCTGATGTTTCCGGTATCGCCGGCAAACCACTGGCGGACAGCTTCGTAGCTGACATTGCAAGTATTGGCGATATCTCGCTTGACGCCGCGGCTACTGATGCCCGGCCGGCGAGCAAGAACAAGCTGGGTGATGCGTTCGGTGATTTTCATGTAAGGAATGTACAAGGTTGCTTCCCAAGCATGCTTGTTTTAAATATACAAGCATGCTTGAATTGTCGTTGAGCAATTGGAGGTCGCCATGACCAAGACGCAAGCAATCAATCATTTCGGCTCTGTTTCAGCCCTCGCGAAGGCGCTCGGTACCAGTTACGAGGCGATTCGCCAATGGGATGAGGTCGTACCAGAGCTACGCCAGTACCAAATCGAAGTGCTGACAAAGGGCGCTCTCAAGGCCGACCCCAAGCAAAGTGCCGCCTGACTGGAGCCAGCCATGACCCCCCGTGAAAAAGAGATCGCCTTGGAGGCGGCTGGGCGCAGTAGCGACCCAATAGCGCATGCCAGGAAACTGATTAAAGCAGAGGCCCTTCTGCGCGGTGAAAGGCCGCCATTTGTGATTTGGCCTGAAGCCATGAGTGCGACCGAGAAAGCGGCCTGGCTTGAAGGCCAGGCTGAAAGGGTGCTGCAGGTAGCTTGTGAAATAGCCAAGTTCACTGCTCGGGGGAATCCAGGTGCTCTTTGAGTTCCCCCCAGAGGCCCTGATTGCCTGCCCAGATCCTCGCAGCAAAGCGCGCGTCTTCAGGCAGCTGGAAGGCATAAAGCTCCTCGGCCAGCGCAAACATCAGGTCATCACGGGAAATTCCGCGGGCATATTCAATCGTCCAGCCGTATTTCTTCATGGCCAGGTACTGGGCCGCTTCGAGTTTCTCCAGTGGTGCCCAGGGCGTGCCATGGCGCTGGCGCGTCTCTCGGCAAA
The DNA here is from genome assembly GCA_946886875.1 of uncultured Pseudomonas sp. Next base: position 43,815 of record CAMPJN010000001.1, on the reverse strand, counting down.
GCGCCTCCAGCTTGAGTCGACCAATGCCAATCCTGACGGCTTGCCTGTCTCTTTCAGGTCGCGAGGTGGTTGTTCCCTTCTCATCCAGTTCTTGCGCTGCTTCCCGAAGCAATTCGCTAAGCAGCGATTCGTAGCTCTGTTCCATATGTCGGGCCTCCGTGGCCTTCGTTGTGTATGGCAGCAAAACGATACCACGCCGCGCTCGGCACCTATTCCGCGGCCTTGCCGCATTCACCCGCAGATGGAATCGCCCCATGACCAAACTCCGTGATGATCGGCGCCGCAAAGCGCCCGGTACCCACCTGACCGAAGAAATCAAATTACGCGTATGCGTTGAGGATCACCGCGAGCTGATCGACGCATCGCGCCTCTCGCATTCGGAAAACCTCACCGGTTACGCCCGCGACTGCATGTTTATCGGCCACCGGCTGCAGCAGGGGGGCCAGCAGGAACAGATCCTGGCCGCGATGTTGTTGCAGCAGCGGGCTCACACCCTAGCCGCGTTGTTCCGCGGTGACTCCGTCGGCCAGGAGCAACTGAGCAATCTGTTGACTGACCTGGCGAAGCAAGCGCTGACGGACAGTGTCGTCAATCAGAAAACCGCCTGAAAGGCCCTAGTAGGAGTAAGCACCGATGTTCTCGAACCAAGTGTGCAATGCCGCTCGCGCTCAGTTGAGCCCCGCAGAGCAGCAAGCACTGCAACAGGAGGCTGTGCGCCGGGGTTGCGGGGTTAATGACGCTCTTATGGCGGTTGCTCTGGAGAACCTGCAGCAGCAGCTCTACGCCATGGCCAATGGTGGGCGGCGCCTGGAGTTGGTGAAGGGGTAGCCCGCCTGGGCACAGCGAGAGTTTTCGCATGCGAAAACTTTTGCTCCACGGGGATGCAGTTTCTTCGAAGAAAGATCACCGCTTTGCCGATTTTGGACACTGCCTGAACGTTATTAGGGAAACAACTTTAGTCAGGGGAGATTTATGGATCACATCGATAACGCGCTGATTCGTTACGTGCCAAAAGGCGCGTGCGGGCCAGACCTGGACTGGTGATGTATGCCGCCTTTCCAGATCAATGACGCTGAGTGGTCGCTGCTGGTCGAAGAGCCTGCAGAGGTGTTCAAGCTCTACTGCGTGCTGCGCCGGGTGATGGACTTCGCCACGGGTGTAGCAGGTGGAGAGAAGCGCCGGATCAACGAGCAGGCCCTGCGAGAGGCGCTATATGTCGCGCCCATTCGTGGTCGGCATGAGTCGGGGTCGCCAACTCGGCAGAAGGTGCGATCGCTGATCGACAGGCTGGTGGTGCTTGGGGCGCTGCAGCCGTTAGGGCCGCTGGTTTTCCAATTGCCGCTGGCGACGAGGGACAGTCCGGCCAAAGGATCAGCAACCAATCAGCAACCAGATCAACAACCGCATCAACAACCAGAACAACAACCGATCAACAACCAAGTGAAACCCAGTAATAGCGGGGCTTTGGTGGAAGTTTTGGGCGGATCAGCAAGCAATACAGCAGGCGTATCAGCAACGCCGGAAAGCTTGATCAGCAACCTACCTCCGGAGTCCGGTAAGAGCAAAAGCTTTTCCCCCCAACCCCCCAAGGGGGGCAGGGCGGCGAAGTTCGATCTTGTAGGTGCTCGCCCAGCCTGCGTGTCGGAGGAGGTTTGGATGGGTTTCTGTGAAATGCGCAAAGCCAAACGCGCTCCGCTGACTACAAGGGCCTGCGAGTTGATCGCGAAGAAATTGCAGAACCACCCGGCGCCAGACGCCGTGCTGAACCAATCAACCGTGAACGGATGGACGGGTATTTACCCGGAGAAGGTGACAAATGCAGTCAGCCAAATCGATCGTCGACCAGGCGCTCTCTCGGCCGTCGACCGAGTCAAGCAAGCCATCGCTGCCCGAGAAGCTTCGGCAGGGGTTGTTGGACAACCTCTGGCTAAAAATGACGGAGATGTACGGACACCGCTGGACGGGGAGTGTCGGCGTGTCGGCTGATCAGAGCCATGCCTGGGCAGCGGTACTTGGCGGCCTGAATGGTCAGCAGATTGCTGTCGGCCTGGCTGCGCTTGCTGCCAATGGTGACGATTGGCCGCCGAGTGCGCCGGAGTTCCGCAAGTTGTGTGTGAACCGGACGCCGGAAGCCTTCGGACTACCATCGGTAGATCAGGCCTACCGGGAGGCGACCCGCAATGTGCATCCGAGCATGGTCGGGATTGGCGGCTGGTCGCATTCAGCCGTGCATCACGCCGCCTGCGAAGCTGGATTCTACAACCTGATCACGTTGCCGATGGATACCAGTCGCAAGTTGTTCGAGCGGAATTACACGATTGCCTGCCGCATGGTCATGGACGGGGAACCGCTCAAGCCTATACCGCTGGCGCTGCCGGAGAGTGTAGATGGACGTCGAACTGAGGAGGTTGGGCGTAGGGCACTAGCCAAGCTCCGTGGGCAGTTGCTCGGAGATGCTGCCCATGGCTGACCAACTGGCTCCGCGCCGTAAGAAGCGCGATCCAAAACACATCATGCTGCGTGTAGAGCGCGTGATCGTGCAGTCCACCGGTGAGGTGGTTGGCGCCCTGGTGCCGCGCTTCGCCACTGACCAGCGCCTGATGCGTGAACGTGGCTACCGGGTGGGCAATGACCTGCGCGCCGAGCTGACCAAGCCGCGCAATCTGAGTCAACACCGCAAGGCACACCTGCTTGGCAGTCTGGTGGTAGCCCAGATCGAGGGGTTTGAGAGCCTGGACAGCCATGCAGCCATCAAACGCCTGCAGCGAGAGGCGGGCGTCTGCTGCGACGTGGAGCAGATCGAGGCCTCGCCAGTGGTGGACGCGATCCTGGCTGCTGCTGAGCGAATGCTGGGCCAGGCCGCCGCACGGATGCTCAGTGCCGTGCTGCCGGATATCCGCACCATCGACGTCCTGGTGCCGCGCTCCCTGGCATTCGACCGGATGGAGCAGGGTGAATTCGAATTGTTCTACCGCGGTATCTGCCAGCACGTTTGCGCCCGTTACTGGCCGCAGTGCACGCCTGAGCAGGTGGAAGACATGGCCGAGCTGATGGATAGGGTGGCTGCCTGATGGGATCGATCGTATCGAATACCGTGCGTCAGTCGGCGCGCGGCGAGGAATGCACCTTGAACATCGCGGGGGTGTGCAATTACCAGCCGGAAACCACTGTCTTCGCGCACCTGCCGGACGAGAGCAAGGGAATGGGCACCAAGGCTGACGACCTGAGCGGCTGCTACGCCTGCCATGCCTGCCACGACGCCATCGACAACCGCAGCAAGAGCACACTGCCGGCCGAAGTGCGTGAGTGGTACATGCGCCGCGCCATGGTTCGCACCTGGCGCCGGCTGCACGACAAGGGCCTGCTGCTGATCAAGGGGGCGAAATGATCGTCGGTATTGATCCAGGGCTAAGTGGCTGCGTCGTGATGCTGGATGCCGAGCTGCAGTACCAGTGCCACCTGCACATGCCGACGATGAAGGTCGGCACCAAGAACCGCGTCAACGGCGCAGCGCTGGCCGCTTTCCTGCGCGCGCAGCCGTTACGCCATGCCTACCTTGAGCTGGTGGGGGCTATGCCTGGGGGAGGTGAGCGGAAGATGGGGGCTGCTTCTGCATTCAGCTTCGGCCATGGCGCTGGAGTGGTAGAGGGTCTGCTGCAAGGCGTTGGCATCCCTTACACGCTGGTGCCACCTGCGACCTGGAAGAAGCGCGCAGGCCTGCAAGGGACTGATAAGGACGCAGCGCGCACCAGGGCTATCCAGCTGCACCCAGGTATTCGTGACCTCGATCTGAAGGGGAAGGGGCAGGCCCTGGCCGACGCATTGCTGATTGCGCGATTCGGTGGGGGCTGACTGCGCACCCGTTACGCAACTGCGCACTGTGCGCACATCAAGAGCCACGGGCGTTACCAGGCCGAAAGCTGAATTTGGAAGTACGCGAAGTGCGCGATTTGTTCGCACTGCGCATTGGGGGATATGACGATGAAATTAATCAGTGCGAGACAGGCCTGGCATGACTGCATGTACCAGGCTGGCAAGAGCATGCTGGAGTCGCTGGCAGATCGCTCCGTCTGGGGGCAGGTGCAATTCAGTGTGGTGGACAGTTCGTTGCATCGTATTGCGCACCAGGCGCTGGCCGGCCGCTTTCAGCACGCGATTGCGTCGCTTCCGCTCGAGCTGCAGCACTTCGGGCATAACCTATACGCGCCGGAGGTGAGCACGCGGCAGTCAAACCAGTGGCTGGAGGTGGCGCATGCACTATTGTGGGAGAGCTGGGGGGAGCGTGCTGAGCTGTCAGAAACGAAGCGCGAACAGGCTTACTGGGTCGCCGCCGGCGTGCTGCATCGCTACCGCTTTATGGTGCAGGGTGGTATGGGCAGCCCGGACCCGTTGGAGGAGCCACGCCTGTTCCGTGGCTGGCTGCAGGAGCGGCACGGCGTGTTCCTCGATCGTCGCAACTGGAGCCGCGAGTGGGGTTGGATCGTGCAGGAGCTGTTTGGGGTGTGTGATCGGCTGGATCGGGAGGCGCTGCGGTTACTGTCATTGGTGTTGGAAGAAGAGCGTGAAAGGCCTAGGGCGGCGTAGCCTAACTACGATATTCGTCTATGCTTTCGCGCGAGGTGCTATCAAACTGCATGGAGGCTTCAAAATGCGTGCATTACTGCTGTTATCAATGGTTTCGTTACTGTCTGGCTGTCAATGGTTAGCTTTGGCGACCGCATCTAAAGTGGAGGCGGAAGCGAAACCTAATGGCGATATTAAAGTTGGATTAATTACTGGCTCGGAGCAACTCTCTTCTCTAGATGAATCCATTCGAAAGATTTGTTCGATCGACGGTATGCAGAAATCAGCTGCAATTGCAGCACCAATCGCTGGGAAGCTGGTTTTTGATGCAATTGGGAAGTATGCCGAGAGCTATGTTGAGGGAATCAAGAAAAAATCAACAAGAACATATTCAACTAGGTATGTCACTAATAGCGATCTGCTCAAGCAAGTAAATTGCTTTACAGTTCGAAGAGATGGGTTGTTTTTGATTGCTCAAATAAACAAGGGTGATAATGCCTATAGTTTCAGGCCGATATATGTATTATTGGATAAAAGTTATGCTCTCACAGAGTGCACTGAAAATTGCAGCAGTGCAGGTGCCAAGAAGGGGGATGTTGGTATAACTATTGCCTTGGCTCAGTCTGCCATAGTGCCTGGCGTTGCTGATGTTTATGAATTGCGCAGCATGGGGACTGCAGTAATGTCAGTGCCTAAGGTTACTTTGCATAAACCTCAGTCGCCAAGAACTCTGTATTCTGAAATTCTTCCATTCCCTCCAAGCGATTCAGTTGTTCAACTTTCCATTGGCATAACAGAAACCGGCTCGCTGCCCGGCGATTTTGATGCCGCAATAGAAGAGGCTAAAGCAGTTTCTGGCGCTCTCGGAACCTGGGGGGTGGAGGAAGTCAAGGCTCATTATGCCAAGTAGCTTGACGCAAGTGCGATACTTTCGCTCCTGATATATCCAGCGTGTGAATAGAAAGCTAGCAAGATCAAGAGCCCGGCCCTTGAGCCGGGTTTTTATTACCTGTCTACGACCTTTGAAGCAGGGCAGCTCTTGTCGCGCCAGTGAGGCAGAATCGTGCAGGAGATGTTTGGGGTGTGTGATCGGTTGGATCGCGAAGCGCTCGGGCCGCTGGTTGAGGTGCTTGGAGAAGAAAGGATCGCAGCATAGAGTGGGACTCCTCGCCGTAAGGCGTTAACTCAAGGATGCAGTAATGTTCCAGTTGTTAATCGAAGAGGTAATTCCTCCCGTTGGTGCGGAAGACGGCGCATTCGTGCTGCTATTCCAAGGGCAGCAAGAAGGCCAGCAAGTCGTCATCGGCGCTCAAGGCGTTTTGGTGGCGACGAGGGGACCGGTCATCGTTCAATTACCAGATTGGTGTCCCTGGTATGAAAAAGAGGCGGTCGAGCTGGGTGGGGGGATCTGCAAATGGTCGGTCCGCCCTGCGCAAGAGCCGTATACAATTCTGTGGCCAGAGCATGTCCCGCTCGCTAACTACCGACTGGGTGATTTGCCCCTACGGCTCTACTTCGGTCAAGAGCCTCCTGCTCTCTTGCGAACCTTGCAGGCTCTCAACGAGATTGCCTGAGAGGCAGACGGCTCTTTCTTTCAGTGAGGCGCAAGAGCCGATCGGATGGGGGCAGGCATTGCCTAGGCTTGGCGCCAGTGAGCAATACGCTAGACCAGTTACTGTTAATCACTGAGACAGTCCGTAGTTTCGAAATCAGCACACTAAAGGCTTGACGCGCTTGTGCCATTTCCGGCACGATAATTACAAGGTGTGAAGTTGCGACTGAATACCACATCTTCGAAACCCGGCCTCCGCGTCGGGTTTTTTGTTGGCGGCGACAGTGATCGTCTTGATATGCTCGCTCTAGAGCCGGCCGTCCGGCTGGTGTGTAAACAAGGAGCTAGCTGCGTGAGACGTGATGTTCATCTGGTTAAAGACATTCTGCGGCATGTTGCCCTTCTGGACTTCAACGTGGAAACGGACGATAAGAAGATTCACCAAGAAATCAGTTCGAGGGGGGTATCTGCACCTGATCTGCCGGGGCTTATCAAAGAGCACATGTATACCCTTTGGAAAGGGGGCTTTATTGAGGGGCGTGCCGAAACTGATGGTTACCAGATCAGGGCGGTGACTGCGTGGCGCCTGACCTGGGAGGGGCATGAGTTGTTGCAACCGTTTAACGCTTAACCTTGACGCTGTTTTACACATGATTCAAAGCAGTGCCCGAAAGAAACCCAGCCAATGTGCTGGGTTTTTTGTTTTCGCCAAGCTGGTATTGTCAGTGCTCCATCGAGTAGAAGGAGTAGGGGATGACAGTTTCGGTGCATAGACTTACTGGTGGGCAGATCCCGGTAAGTTATAGGAGCCCCACCGTAGAGGCGGTCTGGCTCGTGATCAGCGGCGGTAGAGAGTTTATCTGTACTTCCGAGTCTGAGGCTCACGCTCTTGCCGAGAGCCTGCGCGAGCAAGAGTATCAGCACTCATTGCAGTTGGCAGATGAGGCGGCAGATGAGGATTACGATCCCGATCCTCCGCGCTCCAGAGGCCCAGGAATGGGCATGTAGAACACAAAGAACCCGGCCATTGCGCCGGGTTTTTTATTACCCGAGTTTTTGCAATCCCGCAGCCAGGGCGGCCCTACGGGGGATCCTGGACGCCCCCAGCCAGCGGTGGGGCGCTCACGAAAACACTGGCAGCCCGCACAGACCAGATTCCTCGGATTGCTCTAGGCCGGGTGCGAGGTGGATTTGGCGAGACTGGTACAGCAGGGCGCCGGCGCCGATGAAGCTTATGGCGGACAGGCTGGAAAGACAGCCATCGATTTCCTTTCACATGCACCTTGACCCCCTTCTATACGTATAGAAGGGGCTGTCGGTGGATGTGCTGCAGAGTTTGGCCCCGCCGAGAGGCGCCGCCAGGGTCACGTCGGGAGACGTTGCCACACCCGCCCAGCATTACGCTGGGCACCTATTCGCTCACCGGCGCTGCCGGGGTACTGAGATGTGCAAGATGCCAGAGAAATCCCCTGACCTATGGGCGGCTGTTTTTGCGTGGATATCGCAAGTGGCGCCTCATCTGTACGCGCCTGCCATGTCCGTCACCATCGCTGTGCTGCGGGTTATCTATGGCGGAGGTAGCAAGCGGCAGATGGCCCTTGAGGGCTCGTTGTGCGGCCTTGTCACCTTGGCCATCAAGCCCGCCTTGATATGGATTGGTATGCCGCCTGATATGGCAGTGTTTATCGGAGCCCTGGTTGGATTCATTGGCGTCGAGAAGCTGCGGGATTTGGCTGTTCGCTTTGGTGAGCGTAAGGCGGCGGGGCAATGAACGCTGACGCTATACGAGCCGCTGTTCTGCTGTCCGTGGCAGCCATAAGTCTGGCCACTGGCTGGCAAGTCCGTGGCTGGAAGGAAGGCTATGACGACGCGGCGCGCCTCGCAGCCGAGCAGGTTCAGGAGAAGCTGGCGCGTGAGCTGGTGGCCCAGGTAGCCGAGCAAACCGGCAAGGCTATCGCGGGCATCAAGCTCACCAATACCACCATCTACCAGCGAACTCGCCAGGAGATCATTCGTGAACCGATGGATCCTAATTGCCGCATGCCTGCTGGCTGGATGCGCAACATCAACGACGCGCGCGCCGGTCGAGATCGACCAGCTGCTGCTGCAGCCGTGCCCTGATCTTCAGCAGGTGCCGGTGGCCGAGGATGGCACCGGCGACCCGGCCGAGTTGGCCCTGGCAGATGTAGCGGCCGCCGGCATGTATCTGGAATGCCAGCGGCGCCACCAGGGTCTTATCGACGCTGTTCTGGGCAGATCAGCAAGTGGTCAGGGCAGCCGGTGATCAGCTGCATGGAATGTTCCAGCAGCCACGGGAAGCCTTGATTGACGGTGACGAGGATAAGCGCGAGCCAGGCGGCGAAAGCGAGTTTTCTGAACATGGTGTTGCTCCTGAGTGGATGGACACCATGATTTTTTCGAAATGCAGCCCAGAAATGCGCCGAGTTCGGCCCATTTGGGGGACTAGTTAGCGGCTCGCCGGTAGGCGCCCGTGCTTGATTGGAGATACCCATGACCGCAAATACGCGCCAGCGCTACGACTGGGCCGCGGTCGAGCGTGACTACCGCACCGGCCAATACAGCAACCGCGAGCTGAGTCGGTTGCATGGCCCGTCGGAGGCCGCCATTCGCAAGCGCGCCGCCGATGGCAGGTGGTCTCGGGACTTGTCCGAGCAGATCCGCCAGCGCGTGCGCGAGAAGACCAACCGCGCTGTAGCCCAGGAGATCGTCAGGGCCGAGACGGATGCCGAGATCGTCGAGCAGGCTGCTGAGGTTGGTGCCTCGATCGTTAAGAGCCACCAGCAGATTATTCGCCGCGCCAAGGGGCTGACGGAGAAGCTGATGGATCTGCTGGAGCGCCAGTTGGAAACCGGCAAAATGCAGGTGCAGGTGCGCGGCGGCGCTGTTGCCGAGATCGACCTGCCTTTGGACTATGTGGGCAAGTCCCTCGGTAGCGCCACACAGGCCATGGAGCGCTCCATCCGCCTGGAGCGCCAGGCCTATGGGCTGGATGAAGAGGGCCGCGAGAAGGTCGGCAAGTCGCTGGATGAGCTGCTGGCCGAGGTGGCTGCCGAGTGCTGACCCGCGCCGATCGCCAGGAGATCATGCGCAAGGGCGACGGGCTGCTGGAGATGCACCGGGCCGGCACGCTCAAGAGCAAGCCGCTGCTGGTCACCGCGCTGGCGAACAAGTGGTACCGCCTCAACGCGCTGTACAAGATCAAGGATAAAGACGGGAAAGTCCGCCGGTTCCGGCCGAATGCCCAACAGCGGCAGCGATTCTTGGACGGTCATTGCCGGGACATCATCCTCAAGGCGCGTCAGCTCGGCTTCACCACCTTCGAGATGATCGATGCACTGGACGATTGCCTATTCATCGCCGACTACAGCGCCGGCTGCATCGCCGACACGCTGCCGAACGCGAAGGACATCTACCGCAACAAGATCCGCTACGCCTACGAGAAGCTGACACAGGATGCGGCCTGGCAGGCAATCTTCCAACTGATCGGGCTGCGCATCCCGAAGCCCAAGAGTGACAAGGACCAGGGCTACATCTTCGACAACGGCTCAAGCATCCAGGTGTCGACCAGCTACCGCGGTGGCACGCTGCAGCGTTTGCATGTGTCGGAGTTCGGCAAGATTTGCCGGAAGTACCCGGACAAGGCCAAAGAGATCGTTACCGGCGCCTTCGAAGCGGTCGGCATGGGTAACCAGTTGACCTTGGAGAGCACGGCGGAGGGCCGCGAGGGCTATTTCTTCGACTACTGCCAGGACGCCCAAAAGCTGCTTGCTGCGAGGAAGACGCCAACGCTCATGGATTGGCAGTTCCACTTCTTCCCATGGTGGCAGGAGCCGGCTTACCAGTTGGATCCGGCAGGCGTTTCTGTACCGCACTGGATGCTGGTGTATTTCGCTGAACTGGAAGCCAAGTTCGGTATCCGCACGACACCGGCGCAGCAGGCCTGGTACGCGAAGAAGGCCGAGACGCTCAAGGACGATATGAAGCGTGAGTATCCGGCTACTCCGGATGAGGCCTTCGCGCAAAGCGTCGAGGGCGCCTACTACATGACGCAGATGCGCTGGCTGCGGCAGAACGGGCGGATCACCACCAAGTGCAAGCTCAACCCGAGCCTGCCAGTGGTCACCGCCTGGGACTTGGGCATGAGCGACGCGATGTCGATCACCTTTGCCCAGGTCGTCGGTCGCGAGGTGCATATCGTCGACTACCTGGAGGGTAGCGGGGAGGGTATCGAGTTCTACGCCGACCAGTTGGTGAAGAAGGGCTACAGCTACGGCGGCCACTTTGGCCCGCACGATCTGGCAGTACGCGAGATTGGCACTGGTAAGGCTCGGATCGATGTGGCCGCGCAGTACGGCATTCGCTTCGAGATCGTGCCGCGAATCAGCAATCACGCGGAAGGCATCCAGGCGGTTCGCCAGTTCCTGCCGCTGTGCTGGTTCGCCGAGATGACCCTGGACGACGCAGAAGGCAGCACAGAGCGCGCCGGCGTAGACCGGCTGATCGACTGCCTCGACAACTACCGCAAGGAATGGGACGAGCGGCTGGGCTGCTACCGGGACCAGCCTCGGCACGACTGGGCCTCGCATGGCGCCAAGTCCTTCGAGACGCTGGCCCGCTGCGGCATTTTCGAGCGTGCCATGGGCATGCCCGCGCCCACGCCGTACAGCACTACCAACAGCCAACAAGGCCAGCAACGCTGGAACGCCTACACATGAGCCAGATCATCCTCGACGCCCACCAGGTTGCCGACTTCATTGCCCGCAAGGTGGGCGTGTTTGCCATGCCGTCGCAGCGCTTGCGTGCCGACATCGGTCCCGTTCAGGTGGAAAAGGTCGTTGTGCGGGAGCCCGCCGGCCCCCAGCCAGCCCTGCGTCTGTCCTTCGACATGCCCGAGGCGTTTGGCGTCGAGCTGCTGGTGAAGCTGCAGGAGTTCGCCGCCGACCCAGTCGGCTACATGGTTGACCTGGTCGAAAACCTGCAGGGAATCCGGCATGCAGCCCGGATGCGTCGCAACGGCCGCCAGGCCGAAATCGCCGCGGTATATGAGGGCATGCGCAATGGCTGATATGGGTCTGCTGGGGTTCACCCCGGCCAGCACGTTGGTCGCGCAGCAGCATGCCGAGCAGCAGCGCCAAGATGAGCAGCGCCGCCGTGAGGCGGTGGAAAGCTCCCTGGCCGGGCACATTCGCCGCGGCTTCGAGGCCGCCAAGACCGCTAAGCAGGAGATTGAGCGCCGGCTGATCGACTGCGCGCAGAGGCAGAAGGGTATCTATCCGGCGGACAAGTTGGCTGCAATCAAGGCTCAGGGCGGCAGTGAGCTGTACCCCAAGCTCAGCACCACGAAATGCCGCGCCGCCGCTGCCTGGATTCGCGACATCCTGATTCCAACCAGCGGCCGCCCATGGGGGCTTGATCCGACGCCGGTGTCTGACATCCCTCCGGAGTACCTGCAGCAATTTAAGCAGACCCTGATGCAGCGCCTGCAGGCGGATCCAGAGGCAGCCCAGAAGCTGACCCGTGAAACCCTGGAAGCGATGTTGCTACAGGAGATCGACAAGCGTGCCCGAGCGGCAGCCGACAACCACGAGAACCTGATCGCCGACCAATTGGCAGAGGGCGGCTGGGACGAGGCGCTGGAGTTGTTCATTGACGACTTCGCGACCTATCCGGCCGCGATTATGAAAGGGCCGCTGCTGGAGCGGACGCCTGATCTGGTGTGGGGCGATGGCTGGGAGCTGATGGAAACCCAGACCATCAAACCGCAGTTTGCTCGCGTCAGCCCCTATGACATCTACCCATCGCCGGATTCGGCTGATGTCGATGATGGCGCGTTCATCATCGAGCGCGAGCGCTATACCCGCGCCAAACTCAACCGCTTGCGCGGCGTGCCAGGTTACTCCGAGGAAGCTTTGCGCCTAGTGTTGCTCGAGCACGGCCGCGGTGGTCTGCGTGACTGGCTGGCGGTCGATAGCCAGCGAGCGGCAATCGAGGACCGCAGCGGCGATTGGTTGAACAACCACGGCGAGACGATCGAGGGGTTGCACTACTGGGGCAGCGCTCAGGGTCTGATGCTTCTGCAGTGGGGCATGCAACCCGAGCAGATCCCTGACCCGCTGGACGAATACGAGATCGACGCCATCCTGATCGGCAGGCATGTGATCCGCTGCGTGATCAATCGCAACCCGATGGGGGCTCGTCCATACCACAAGGCCAGCTTCCAGCTGGTGCCTGGCTCGTTCTGGGGAATGGCGATTCCTGAGCTGATGAGCGACGTGCAGGATATGTGCTGCGCCACTGCCCGGGCCCAGGCCAATAACATGGCGTTCTCCAGTGGCCCGCAGGTCGAAGTCGACGAGTCACGCCTGATGCCAGGCGAGAACCCCAACGAGATATTCCCGCTCAAACGTTGGCGTACCAAGTCGAATATCGGGCAGACCTCGCCATCGCCGGCGATTCGCTTCTTTCAGCCAGCCAGCATGGCCGGCGAGCTGATGACCGTGTACAGCGAATGGGAGCGCCGCGCCGACGATGCCACCAACATCCCACGCTACATCTACGGCAGCGAGAAGGTCGGTGGCGCCGGCAATACAGCCAGTGGCCTGTCGATGCTGATGGAGTCTGCGAACAAGGGCATCAAGGATGCGATTCGCCACATCGACCGGGGCCTGGTGCGCCGCGCCATCCACGCGCTGTGGCTGTTCAACATGCGCTACTCGCAGAACCAGGCGATCAAGGGCGACTGCCGCGTCGTTGCCCGTGGTGCCAGCGCCATGCTGCAGCGCGAGCAGACCCAGGCCTTGCGACAGCAGTTCCTGCAAGCCACGGCCAATCCCGTGGATATGCAGATTCTTGGCGTCGTGGGACGGGCGAAGTTGCTGCGCGCTGTCGCCGAGCTGCTGGATATGCCGGGCCTGATCCCTAGCGACGAGGAAATTAAAGCCCGGACGGATCAGCAGAACCAGCAACAGGCCCAGCAGGTAGAGCAGGTGGCGAAGCTGGAGCAGGCCCAAGTCGAGGCTGATGTCAGCGTCAAGCAGGCAGAAGCCCAGAAGACCGAGGCGGAGACGCAGGAAATTCTGTTTGAACTCGGCGCGACCGCCGCGCTACTGAAAGGGGCAACTAATGCAGCTGGACGAGCAACAGGTCAAGGCGCTGGCGCGCCTGCAAACGGACAACAGCCCGGACTGGCAGGCATTCCTGGTCATGATCCGCGCACACAGGGAGTCGGTACGCTCGGACCTTGAGATGTCCACCGGTCTGGAACAAACCGCAAAGCTGCAGGGGCGCGCGCAGATGCTCAGTGATCTGATCAGCGAAATCGAGCGGGCGCCCGCTCTGGTCCGGCAGCACTACTAAACCTTCGCCCTCACAACAAAGCCCCTTGGATGCGTCCCGGGGGCTTTTTTGTGGGCGCGCTCGCCAGCCCTGGCCATGGCTGGAGAACCCGCAAACCCACGGCCTGTGAACCCCGGCAGATGCCGGCTCACCCAATCGGAGAAACGCATGAACAGCAGCACGCTACCCCGCAATATCCAAGCCCAGGCAGACGCCGCCAACACCGCGATCGCAGAGCTGAACCAGCCCCCGCAGACCGAGAATCCCGCCGATGCGGCTCCCGCTCAGCCGACTGAGCCAGCACAACCATCGCCGACGCCGGCCGCCGCTGCCCCGCAAGAACCTGCCCAGCAAGCAGTTGAAACCCGGGATGCCAGCTACTGGCAGCACCGCTTCAACGTGATGAAGGGCAAGTACGACGCGGAAGTACCCCAGCTCAACGCCAGGATCAACGAGCTAACCCGCCAGCTGCAGGAGGCACAGCGCGCAGCTCCGGCTGCCAGTGCTCCCCAGCGCGCCCAGGAAGCACTCGCTGATCTTTCCCAGGAAGAGCTGGACCAGTTCGGTCCTGACCTAGTCGCCCTCGTCCAACGCATCGCCAGCAAGGTTGCGGCGCCGGCATCGCCGGCCAGCACTGCCGAACTGGAGACACTGCGTAGCGAAGTCGGCCAACTGAAGGATGAGCGGCAGCAAGACGCTACCGCGCGATTCTGGGCGGACTTGGAGCGGGCAGTGCCGAGCTTCCGTGAGATCAACAGCGACCAGCGTTTCCATGCCTGGCTGTCCGAACTAGACGCGGTTACCGGCCTGCCGCGGCAGCAGTTGCTCGCCAATGCACAGCAGGACCTCAGCGCGTACCGCGTGGCCGCGCTGTTCAACCAATTCACGCAATTCAATCCCGTTGCCGCTCAGCCGGCTGTGAAGTCCACCCCCCAGGTTCCGGAAGATCAGATTCAGCCGGGCCAGAGCCGCGCTGGTGGCGATGTCGTACAGCCATCGTCCCAGCTGCGTACCTGGTCGTCGGCTGAAATATCGGCCTTCTACAAGGACAAGGCGGCGGGCAAGTACAGCCAGGCAGATGCGGCAGCACTCGAAGCCGACATCTTCGCCGCCCAGAAACAGGGTCGCATCACCGCATAACAGCGGCCCAGTAACGCCGGGAGGCGTCACACAGGAGAAACACCATGGCCGGTCCAACCCGTGCTGCATTACACCCCGACGTCAGCTCGACTTCGAGCGCCGGATTCATTCCGGCGATCTGGTCGGGCAAGTTGGTCGAAAAGCTCTACGCTGCCACCGTATTCGGCGAGATCGCCAATACCGACTACGAAGGCGAGATCAAACAGAAGGGCGATACGGTGGAAATCCGTACCGTTCCGACCATCGTCATCAAGGACTATCAGGTCGGTGGCGGACTTCAATACGAGAAGCCGACTTCCGACAAGGTGTCGCTGCAGATCGACCAGGCGAAATACTTCGCCTTCGAAGTGAACGATGTCGACGCCTACCAGGCCGACATCAAGCTCATGGATGAGTTTTCCAACGACGGCGGCGAGCAGATGAAGATCGCCATCGACACCGTACTGCTGGCCAAGCACTACGCCGATGCAGCAGCTGCCAACTCCGGCGATAACGCCGGCGCAAAGTCTGGCGGCATCAACCTCGGCAAGGCCGGCGCTCCGGCGCTGATCACCAAGGACAACGTGCTGGACCTGCTGGTCGACTGCGGCACCGTGCTCGATGAGCAAAACGTGCCGGAAACCGGCCGCTGGATCGTCCTGCCTGCCTGGATGACCGGCATGCTGAAGAAGTCCGATCTACGCGATGCCGGCATCATGGGTGACGCTCAGTCGGTGATCCGCAACGGCAAGCTGGGCGTGCTTGACCGCTTCACCGTCTACGCCAGCAACAACTTGTCTGTGGTGGACGATGTTGCTGCCAGCAAGAAGTGCACCCACGTTCAGTTTGGCCACAAAAAAGCGCTGACCTTCGCCAGCCAAATGACCCAGATGGAGACCCTACCCAACCCGAGCGACTTCGGGAAGCTGGTGCGCGGCCTCAATGTATTCGGTTCGAAGTGCATCGACCCGAATGCCATGGGCCACCTCTACGCCGCTCGCGGCTAAGCCACCACGGGAGCCGTCCACAGGGCGGCTTTCGTTTATCCGGAGAATAACCATGAACGAGCAAGAACTGATCGCCGCGGTGAAGGCCGCGCAAAGCAAGGACGATCTGGAAGCGCTGGTGAAGGGGGAGCTGGGCATAGATCTGGACAAGCGCCGCAAGCTGGAAGACCTGCGCGCTGACATCCTGGCTGGTCTGGGCATTACTGGTGATGCGCAAGAGCAAAGTAGTGATACCGGCCAGTCGGACGCTGGCCAGGAACAGCAGGCTGACGGCGAACCGGTGGTCATGCAACAGCTTGTCGAGTTGCGAGTGGCCGATACTGCACCGCCGGCCTCTGTGATCGTCAGCGCTCCGACCGAAAGCACTGGCCTTGAACTGGAGTCGGAGCTGCCGGAACTGGACGAAGACAACCTGGTATTGCTCGAACCTACGCTGCAGAACCGCCTGCTGCGCAACCGCGAGAACGGCCGCGAGTTCGTCTGGACTCCCGAACTGGCGAAGCTGCCCCATATGGAAGAGGTGTAGGGGATGGCTGCCACGGTCGGCGATATACTCCGGCGTGCGCGCCGGATCCTGCAGGAAAAGTCCACGGACGGCATGCGCTGGACGAACGCCGAGCTGCTGGATTGGCTCAACGAGAGCTACGCCTTTATCGTAGGCATTCGCCCTGGTGCTAACGTCGTCACAGCTGAAATCGTTTGTGTTGCAGGTACGCGCCAGGCCATTCCTGCTACTGGCGAGCGCCTGTTGGATGTGGTGCGCAATACCGCACCAGGTTCTAACGGACTGGCCGTGACCCCCATGTTGCGCAGCCAGCTGAATGCCGCCCGGCCGCGCTGGCACGCGGAGCCCAAGACGGACGCGATCGAGCACTTCCTGTTCGACGAGGACGATCCACGCAGCTTCTTCGTGTACCCGCCAGCTGTAGCTGGCGCGAAGCTGGAAGTCAGCTTCTCTGCGGTTCCCGCTCCACACGCGGCGGCACAAGCCAAGGCGGATTCAGCCGAGGCATTACGCCTGCCGGACACCTACGCCCCGATTTTGGTGGATTTGGTGTTGGCCCGGGCGTTCACCAAGGATGCGGAGGGCGGTGCCAACCAGCAGCGCGCGATACTGCATTCGCAGGCCGCCCAAGGCGCTCTAGGCCTGAAAATCCAGGGTGACAGCACTTCCAGTCCCAATGCTGAAGCGGGGGCGCAATGACCATCAACGACCTGATCGACTCCCTGGTCGTCGATGTGCCTGGCTGCCCGCGCGCCACTCTGCGCGACATGCTGCGTTGGGCCCAGCGTGTGCTCTGCACAGAGGGAACGGCTTGGGTGTATAGCGATGGCCCTGTGGTTGTCGGTGCTCTGACCGATGCCCCAGAAGTCGAGGTGCCACCAGGTGCTGAAGTGCTGCGCATCTTCACGCTGAAGGATTCCGGGCTGGAACTTATCCCCAGCACGGACTACTGGCAGCCCACGGCGATCACCGTGGCATTTCGTCGTGCCCCGTCCGCCGATGAGCTGGAAGGTTCCCTGGTGTGCCGCCCAGTAGCTGGGCGTGACATGCCGGTCGATCTGCTCAGTCGCTGGGATCAGGCGCTTATTCACGGCGCCAAGTCCCGACTGTTCGCAATGCCGCAGCTTTGGCGCGACCTGAGCCTGAGCGAATACCACAACCACCACTTCCTGGCTGCCCAGGGTGAGGCGAAGCACTTGGCTTCCGCCGGTCACCAGCAAGGCAGCTTGCGCATGCAGGTGCCGCGGTTCGTTTGACTGTACCACTCAATAATCCATATCCAGCCCGGGAGGGCCGATCATGTCCGCTGCATCTAACTTCCTCGAATCTGCATTGCTCGAACACTTTCGTGGCACTCAACTGCCACTGCCGTCTAACTTCTTCGTCGCGCTGCACACGGCGGACCCGACCGATGCTGCCAACGCTACCGAAGTGGCCCTGGCGTCTTGGCCGTCCTACGTACGCCAGACCGTCGGAACTCCGCTGTCCTCGGCCTGGACTGCCTCTGCCGACGAAGCGGGCGGCGGTAAGCAAATCACCAACGCCAACACCCTGAACTTCCCGGCCAATAACGGCGCGTCGTCTGTGCAGGTGACCCATTTCTCGATCTGGGACTCGGGGAATGGCGGCAATATGTGGGCCCATGCGCCCCTGACCGCACCCAAGACCATCGATCCCACCGAT
Organism: uncultured Pseudomonas sp.; assembly: GCA_946886875.1. The sequence continues at coordinate 26,030 of CAMPJN010000001.1, read as the reverse complement.
ATCTTCTCGGCGATTCCTGGCGCTCTGCGCCTGATCTCCCGCTAAGGGGTAGCCTGTGCGCCTGAACGGTTCCGCGCTCAATCGGCGCGCGCTCAACGCTGGCAGGCGCTTGCTTGTCTGCGGCTCGGGCCAGGCTGTGGCGAAAGTCACAGCCGAGCTTTCGGCGGCGCGGATCGTCCACGGCGATGGCAATGCGGTTCAGCTCTTCGATGGGGAGTTCCTGGCAAGCGCTATTCGCAATGCCGCGGGCTCATGGGTAAGTGTGCTGGAGGCCGAGTTGGTCCAGACAGTGGCCCGTAGCGGCAGTGGCCAGGCTGTACTTTCGCTGACCACCGACCTGTTCTATTCAAGGACGGTGCTGGGCTTCGGTACTGCTGTCCTTGAATTCGAGCTTCAGGGACATGTTGGTGTGGTTTTCATCGACGGGCAGGCCATCCTGCGCCCAATGCAGGCTGAGCTGGATTCTGCCAGGCGGGTTATGGGGCAGGGCGCTGCTGTACTCGGCATGGAGGGCGCGCTGGCCCCGTCGGCGATTCGGCAGAGCGTTGGTGAGCTCGCCCCGCTGGAGCTGACTGGCACCTTGGAGGCGTCCCACATCGACGCCACTGGTGTGCGGCATATTGGCTTTGCCGGTGCGGCGCCGCTGGGGCTGGAGGCGCGAGATGCTGGCATGTTGCGCCAAGCCTTCATCGGCTCCTTGGACTTCGAGCTACAGGGCTCGGGCAGCGGCTCTCTGATTAAGCCAACCCTAGACGGTGAGGCTGTGCTGGGGCTAGGGATGACCGGTGGCTTCCACTCTATTCGCCAAATAAGCGGAACGGCTGTGCTGCAGGCAAAGGCCGAAGCGGAGGGTGCTGTGATCGTCCGGGGCGAAGGAAAGGCGGTGCTGTCGCTGCTCGCCTATGGCACCGGCTACAAGCGCACTTATCCAGGACTGGACGCGACGATCGTCAGCATCGGCAGCGAGCTGCGTGGGGTGCGTGTGGCTCGAGGCGCGGGATCGGCTGTGCTCGACCTGGATGCGATATGTACAGGTCAGCGGCGCCGTCTTGGCAAGGGCGTCGCGGTCATCGACCTGCTCGGTGAGTCCGACGGCTATCTGAATCCTAGTGCCGCGGACCCTACCGAAGAAATTTTCTCTCGGCTGGCAATTCCGCGCGAATTCTCGCGGCTGGCTACAGCCCGCGAATGGAGACGATGAATGAAGCTTGGAACCTTTACCAAGCAGCCCTCTGAGCGGCTGAGCAAGTCGATCATCTACACCGAGGCCCTGGACGATGGGGATGAGGTTGCCTCTGTGATGTCCTGCTCCGTTGATGTCGAGGGACTGACAGTTGTGCCGGCGCTGGTCGACGGTGATCGCGTACGCATCTGGGTCAGTGCTGGTGCCGACGGGGTGGCCTACAAGATTACGGTCAAGGTACAGACCGCCGGCGGTGAAATTTTCGAAGACGAACTGACCTGCAGGGTACGTGAAGTATGAGGCAGCTATATGTGAACAATTTCGCCTCTGCTCTGGTCGGCGAGATTGCGGCCGGCAATGACATTCTTTCCGTGGCAAGTGCTGCAGCGTTGCCTGTACCGGCAGCCGGCGAGTTCTTCCTGCTCACCTTGATCGGCCTAGATGCCAACGGCAACGAGGTACTCTGGGAAATCGTCAAGGTGACGGCCAGGGCCGGCAATACACTCACGGTGTTGCGTGCTCAAGAGGGTACCGACGCGCACCTATGGCCCGACGGCACCTTGCTTGAGGCCCGGTTGACTGCTGGGGGGATGGACAGAAAGGAGGATGCTATTGCTGCTGGGGCAGTTGGGCAGTTCTGGCGGGGTGATAAGTCCTGGCAGGATTTAGCTGCCGCGGTGCGCGCATCGGTGCTGACTGGCCTGTCAGCTGCCACGGCTACCGCTGCAGCTGCAACGGATTCGGTGCTCATCGCCATTGGCAAGTTACAAGGGCAGATCAACGCCTTGGCTACCGAGAAGCTGAATGCTACGGCCAACGCGGCGTCAGCCACCAAGCTGGCGGCCGCCCGAACCATCAGCCTGACGGGGGACGTATCGGGCAGCGTGGCGTTCGACGGTTCGGGCAACGTCAGCCTGGTGGCTAGCGTTTCCGACGACAGCCACAATCACGTGATCGCCAATGTGGACGGCCTGCAGGCGGCGCTGGACGCGAAACTGGCGGTGGGCGGTGGGCGAGTGACCGGCAACCTGACCGTGGATACCGGCATCGATGGCGGATATGGCAATGGTAATGGCGGCAGCGCGGCCTGGGGTGCTTGTATCTGGGGCATGGGGCAGTCTTACGACGGCGTAGGAGCGAATGATTCGTTTGCGCCCACCAGCATGTACGGTGTGGCCTGGATACGTGGCCTGCATGCAAGTCATGACACTCAGATCGGTGAGGGTGTGTACGTCTATCAGGCCGGCAACCTGAAGGGCGGCATTGGTTCTGCAGGTATCAAGACCACCGGCGTCTTCTACGGCTCCGGCGCCGGCCTTACCTCGCTCAACGCGGCCAATCTGTCCTCCGGCGTCGTGCCCGATGCTCGCCTGTCCGGTACCTATACAGGGGTGAGCATCACCGGCAACGCGGCGACTGCCACCACTTTGGTCGGGCTGACGGCAACCATAACCGAGCTGAACTACATGGACGGAGTGACTTCCAGCGTCCAGACCCAGCTCAATGCTAAGGCGGCCAGCTCGCACACCCATGACTACTGGACGCCGGATACACCCATTTCTGGCTGGTATCGCAGCGCCGGCGCAGTTGGTTGGTACAACAACACCTACGGTGGCGGCATTCACATGAGTGACACCACCTGGGTACGGGTATATGGCTCCAAAGCGTTCTATGTCGCCAACAGCATCGCCGCGACTGGCAACATCACGGCCTACTACTCGGACGAGCGTCTCAAGGAGAACGTCCGGCCAATCGTCAACGCCCTTGGGGCGGTCGGCTCGCTGCGTGGGGTGCGCTACAACGCCAATGCCTTAGCCGGGACCTTCGGCTACGACCGCAATAAGGCCGAGGTGGGTCTGCTGGCTCAGGACGTTCAGCGCGTTATGCCCGAAGCGGTTGAGCGCGCGCCGTTTGACATTGACGGCGAAACGGGCGGTTCGCTGACCGGCGAGGACTATCTGACCCTGAAGTACGAGCGCTTGGTACCGCTACTGGTTGAGGCAATAAAGGAGCTGGGCGCTGAAGTGGAGGCACTCAAACATGGCGCTGCCTAGTTCCGGCGCAATCAGTTTTAGCCAACTCAACACGGAGAGAGGGCAGAGCGCTGCGGCGGCGGTCAGTCTCAACGACTCCGGTGTGCGCACGCTGGCCGGCGTGGCATCGGGGGCGATTTCTATGTCGAACCTGCATGGCAAGGCATGGGCGTTCATGGCGAACATCGCGGGCGGGACAAACGTCAACCTACGAACTGCGGCCGATGCAGCTGGTTACGACGGCCGCCTGAACGTCCAACTCACCCTGACCTCTGCGGCCGTTGCCAGCGCCACGTCTCTTCCGGCGCTCGACCTGGGCACTTGGCCCGCTGGGACAGTTCTCGAACTTACCATCAACGCCGCGGTTATCGGCTATGGCGGGGCAGGTGGTGCAGGTGGCTATAGACGCACTGGATATCCCGGCGCGGCCGGCGGCCCGGCGATGAAGGCCAACACCATTACCAGCGGCTCTATCACCGTCATTTTGGGTACATCCGGAGCGGTAAGAGGTGGCGGCGGCGGCGGTGGCGGTGGCGGTGGTGGCTCTGTTTATCAAGCGCAAGAAGGGACGACGTATTACACGGGCGGGGTGGGCGGCCGCGGGCAAGGTGCACAAGGGGCTGCAACTTCGGGCTCTGCGCCCACATACGCAGGCAATGGCGGTAACGGTGGTGCATACGGCACGGCTGGAGCCTCTGGCACCGCAGATGACTATGCAGGCGGTGTGGGCGGTGCCGGCGGTGCTGCGCTGGTTAATTCTAGCCTCTGCACGCTGGTGGGCTGGACGGGCAAGTATTCGGGCGCTTTGGCCTAATCGGAGGATATATGGCGGTTTTTAGTGTTCTAGAAGTGAATTTTGACTTGGGCTTTTGCCGCGTCAGCATTCCGCTGGAAAGCGGTGGTGAAGACGTGGTTGTGCTCGACCCGCGTTCTATTTGCTCGTCGGACGACGCGACCGAGGTGCAGTTGAAGGCGGCCATCAGTCAGTTGGTCGAGCGTCGTCTGTATGAATTGTTCCCTCCACCGGCGCCGCGTCCACCCGCACTGTTGGGCATGGTTGGTCGGCAGTTTGAAGTATGAGCTATCGCTACCTGCGCGCCTGGCGTGATAGCGGGCCGGTAGCGCGCGCCATCACCCGCCTCTGTCCATGGAGTCGGCCGACCTGCCGGGTGGGCGGCTTTTGGTCTGGCATTTACGAGCCGATTCCTGAGGGCGAGGTGGGCGGCGATCTGGCGGCGTTGTGCCGGGCGGAAGCTGCTGCTCTGTGGGCGAAGTACGACGAGCTGGCGGTGCTGTGGTCGGGCGGTGTTGATTCGTCATTGCTGGCCTGCCTGCTGGCCGAGTCGCGGCCGAGTAATGCCACGCTGGTGTTGATCGCGGAGGCGGCGACCTTGGCCAACGATGCCTATGATCTGCGCGACTGGCTCTTGGCTCATGGCTGCACTACCCAGGTACTGAGTTCCCAGGCGTTGCGCGATGTGACGGTTAGGGGCGGCATGGTGGTGACCGGGTACCACGCAGACACCCTGCTATCGGGGGACATCGTTCGCTACAACGACCTGTACGAGTCGATCTGGAACATGACGGAGCAGGAGCTGTTCGAGCGGATCACCCGGCTACCGGCGAGCGTCGTGAGAGGGCTACTGGTTGATCTTGAGCCACTACTGGCAATGATGCCGCTGCCCAGGACAGCGGCCAATGTCGCCTGGTGGTTGGACTTCACCGTTGCATGGGCGTCCGACGACATGACGCTGAAGTACAGCTTCGATCTGGCGCCACCTGGCCAGGGCTACGTCAACTTCTTCGGCGCGCCGAGCCTGCAACTCTGGTCGATGCAGGACGCCGGCAACAAGATCGGGCCGACCAAGGTGGGTCATAAGCACCTGTACCTTGGTTTGATTTCCGAGATCGTCGGGTTTGCCCCAACCATTCCGCATAGCACCGAGCCGGGTGACGGTTTTGGCAAGAACATGGACATGAGCCGCGTGCTTGCAATCCGCGAGGATTGGTCGGTGGTGGAGTCCGCTGTCTGAATTGCAACTCGATTTCAACCAATGAGCGGGATATCCCGCTCGCAACCTGTGAGGTAACACCATGCGTAAAACTCTGAAATTGGCCCTGGCCGCATCGCTGACTGCTGTCGCCCTGGTGGGCTGTGGCGGCGGTCAGAACGAAACCTATAAGGGCGTTCAGCCCGGTATTGCCTGCGAGAAGGTGTACTCGAAACCGGCCAACGTGGCGCACTGCAAGCAAGAGGAGGGCCGCCACTAGAGTGAGGGTTGGTTGGTTGGTGGTGAAATCCGCCGTCTGAACACCAATCAGAAACTGAAACCGGTCGCCGCATAGAGCTGCTGACCAAAAGAGCCCCCGCCCTCGAGCGGGTTTTTTTATATCTGGAGAACCCAAATGGCCAAAATCTCTGCTGCTGATGCCGGCGGCGTGAACGTGCTCGCCTTCCTGGACATGCTGGCTTGGTCCGAGGGTACGTCGACTATCAAGGCCAGCGACGACGGTTACAACGTGATCGTCGGCGGGGGGCTTTTCACCGATTACAGCAAGCATCCCCGCCAACTGGTCTCGCTTCCGCGGTATGGCATCAAGAGTACGGCCGCCGGGCGCTATCAGTTTCTCGCCGGCACCTGGGATGCCATCGTGCGTAACTATGGGTTCAAGGGCCGCTTCATTCCCGAGGCTCAGGATCTGGCCGCAATCAAGCTGCTGAGCGAGTGCGGTGCGCTGCCATGCATCAAAGCCGGTCGCATCTCCGAAGCGATTGCCAAGGCAGCGCCGATCTGGGCAAGCCTTCCCGGTGCCGGGTATGGCCAGCGCGAGCATAAGCTGACCAGTCTACTGGGCATCTATGCCGAAGAGCGCGCCGCCGAGCAGCGTGAGGCTGGCGATCTGCTGGCTGTGTTCAGTACCCGCGGCGGGGAGATTGCAGCATGAAGCTGGCCTATGCCGCATTCCGCGGAGAAATGCCGATTGTCGATGAGCGCCTGTTGCCTGAGCAGAACGCCCAGATCGCCCGCAACCTGTATCTGCGCCGCGGCACGCTGAAACCAGAGCGCGCGCCGGGACCGATCCTTGGATTGCCCAACGTCATCGCACCTGCATCGCTATACCGATACCCGAACGGCAATGGGGGCGCCGGCTATTGGATGATCTGGGGCGCTGGCAAGAAGACCCATGTGGTCAAGTCGCAGCTCGCCGCAGATGCCTGGGGCCGGGTTTACTGGACTGGCGACGGCTATCCCAGAATGGGGGGCATCAGCCAGATCACCAGCGGTAACCAGCCGTACCCGAGCAGCAGTTTTCGCCTGGGCATTCCGGCGCCGGCCTCTGCGCCGATCGCCACCGCACCAACGGATCGGGTGACGGTGGACAAGCACCCGCTGACGGCGGTTCAGGCCTCCTATGTTGTGACGCTGATCAGTCGCTTCGGCGAAGAGGGACCGCCCAGCCCAGCGAGCACAGCGGTCATCCGTTGGGACATGGTCGAGGGCGCGCCGGCGGGGGGCGCGGTGAAGCTGGTGCTGCCCGGTGTGCCGAGTGGTCCCCATGACATCATCAGCAAGCGGATCTACCGCGCCGAATCGGCGGGGGTGTTCCAGGAGGTGGCCACCGTCGCGGCGGCTACTGCTGACTACAGCGACAGCATGTTCAGCGAAGGCATGGGCGTTTCGCTCCCTTCTCTCGAATGGGATATGCCCGACGAGCGAATGGTCGGTCTTACCGCGATGCCGGGTGGCTTCATGGCTGGCTACTTCGAGAACACGCTGTGCTTCAGCGAGGCCTACCGGCCGCATGCCTGGCCGGTGGGATATCAGCTGGCATTCAGCGAGAACATCGTGGGAGTTGCCTCGATCGCCAACGGCTTGGTGGTGGCCACCAATGGCCGGCCGCATTTGATCAGCGGTTCTTCTCCCGCGGGCATGGCTGACACCCACCTCGACGAGGATCAGCCTTGCCTGTCGGCTCGCTCGCTGGTGGATATGGGGGAATACGCCGTCTATGCATCGCCGAATGGCCTGGTCGCGGTCGGGGGCGGCGAGGCACGCCTGCTGACGGCCAGCATGATCTCTAAGGAACAGTGGCTGGCCCTGCAGCCGGAAACAATCCATGCCTATCGATATGACGGCCGCTACTTGGCGTTCTATCAGGGGGGCTGCTTTGCGTTCACGCCGGGTGAGGGTTTCGAGTTCTACGACATCACCGCCACCGGCGGCTATTACGACTTGGACAACGACACGCTATGCCTGATCCAGGGCAACAGCATTACCGCTTGGGGCAAGGGCGCGCCTCTGACCATGCGCTGGCGCTCTAAGGTGCATGAGTTGCCGCCAGGTGTTGGCAACTTTTCCTGCGCCAAGGTCATCGCCCGCGAGTATCCGGTAACGCTTCGCCTCATTGCCGACGGCAATGTCACTCAGGTTTTGGCGGAAAGCCGCGACCTCTTCCGCCTGCCTGATGGATATGCTGATAGCCGCGACTGGGAGATCGAGGTGGAGGGCACCCGTGAAGTCCAGTCGATTCAGATTGCAACCTCGCCCAGCGAGATCGTTTAACCGCTTGCCGTGAGGCACCGATGACAACACGACGTACAACACTGCCGCCGGTGCCGCCGAAGGTGCCCGCCGAGCTTCGCCCGCTGTTCGCCGCGATGGCCGAGATCATCGAAACCGGGGAGGGCGTGCGGGGCGACAAGCTTGATCGCAAGCTGACCATGCGCGATTTGCTCGATGGCGGAATCGCCAAGCTGCGGATCCCAGGCAGCCCGGAAGGCGGTCTTACCCCGAACCTCCCTGTGCCGGACATGTCGGTTCCGCCGGCGCCGACTGGCTTCGCCGCCGATGGCAGCTTCTTTGGCATGATCCATCTCACGTGGGAGCCGCCCCAGGCGCAGTACAACAACCACGCGCACACCAACATCTACCGCTCACCCAAGGACAATTTCGCCAACGCCGAGCTGATCGGCCGAGAGGCCGGATTGTTCTACAGCGACCTGGTGCGCAACGATGCGGTCAACGCCGATGATCCGTTGAGTCTGCCGGGTTATTTCTATTGGGTGACCTTCACTTCGACCTCCGCGGTGGAAGGGCCGCCGAATTCGCCGAACGGCACGTTCGCACAGCCGATTCCTGATGCCACCTACCTGCTGGAGAAGCTCTCCGGCAAGATCAACGAAAGCACGCTGGCTCAGGCCCTTGCGACCAGGTTGAACGGCATCGAGAGCAACGCCTCGACCATTGAACAGCAGCAAGCTCTGGTGCAGGGCATATCTGCGCAATACACGCTGAAGCTCGATGTGAACGGCTATGTGTCCGGCTACGGTGCCTATAACAACGGCAAGACTGCCGACTTCGCCGTCCTTGCCGACCGCTTTTGGATCGCACGCCCTGGCGTTGCGAACTCCAAGGTCCATCCCTTTATGGTGGCCAACGGCAAGGTCTATATCGATAGCGCTTTCATCCGCGAGGCGTCGATTCAGGAAGGGCAGCTGGGGCCGATCACCTTCGGCAAGCTATTCGATGCCGCCGGCAAGCCGGTCACCACCCTGGCGGGCAAGCTGCGCGCCGATATGCTGGACGTGGACAGCCTGCGCGTGGGGGACGCCAATATCAGCGGTGTGATCAAGTCCAGCGCGACGGGCGCGAACGGCCAGCCGCGCTGGGTGTTGGACAAGAACGGCGGCCTGACCCTCAGCAGTTCCAGCGCGAGCGGGCGTATGGAGGTCCGCGACAATGTGATCAAGGTGTTCGACGGGGCGGGCCGCTTGCGCGTGCAACTGGGAGATTTGACCGTATGAGTTTTGGCTTATTGGTCAAGGATGCCGTCGGGCGCACGGTGATCGATCCAGACACCTTCACGGTACGGTTGGTCAAAACCGTGGCTGTTGGCAGTGGAGCTTGGAGCGCGCCCTTGCGGGTCGATGTGGCAGGCGTGACCGCCCATATGTTCGGCACTGCTGTTCCCGCTAGCCAGTTGGTAACCGATGCTGTTTATACCGGGCGGTATGAAAGGCAGGGCGATTTCATTGGCGTAAATATGCCGGCGGTGCGCATTGGGGATGGCTATGTGGAGCTTTATCCACCAATGGCAGGAGGTAGTTTCATGGGCGGGGTGATCATCTACGTGTTTACGAACATATGAGCAGCGAGTTCGGTTTTTTCTCACGCGGGAACGCCGGCAACCTGATCCTTGGGGATGACAACCCGGTGCTGGTTCAGCTACTCAGCGGTGACCTGCGCGTCACACGTAGATTCGGCAACGCCTACAATGCTCAGGGCGCCGGATCCTGCGCCGTTACTTATCCCGAGCCGATAACCACAATTGACCCACCCATGGTGTTCGGCGTGCCAAACCCCTTGTTTGTTGGTGGTGGGATCGGCCGTTTTTCGCATATTGGAAGGCCCGGCTATTGGACTGGGTTTCGGGTGGTTTTCACCAACTATCTGGATTACCGGGCTCAGCGGTTCGACCCGAACAACGCGCTGAAGGTAGGGCAGCAAACTGGCTGGAGCTATCGGGTCTGCACCTTTCGCGCACCGCCGAGCCAGGACAGATTCGGCTTGCGCTTGTTCGATGCCGGAGGGCAGCTGGTTTTTGACAGTGGCTGGCCGATTGTCCCATTCCGCGGGCTACTCAAGAGCTGGGTAGCGGCGGGCGGTGGCTATTACGACCCAATCCCCTATTGGGGGGATAGTTTCTATAACAGCACGTCCATCGACGACGCCGATCGGTATGGTACATATCGGCATGCCTGGGGAGTGCAGGACGGCAAAATGGGAGTGCTGATTTCGTCGCTGTGCACCATGGTGGTATTGGCGGATACCGGCAGCAAAAATACCCGCATCAAGACGATCCCGATGATCGGGTTTACCAGTCAGGAACGGCATTACCTCACTTGCACGCTGGCATACGGGACAATCCAGCATGCCGGGACGGCAGGGCCAGCGCTCAGCAGCTTCGGGCTGCTCACCGCAGACTTTAGCCGCGTTTAACACTATTATTGACGAACAATCATTGTCGGGAGACAACGATGCCACAGCCCAATGAGCGGGCCTTTCTTCAGCGGGTGCTGAAAGATCAGGCTGCGCCGATTCTTTTCTGCGAAATGCTGTTCCGCATCTCGCAAACCCTCGACGATCTGATCGACGGCGACAAGCCGGTATCCAACGAGGCGATCTACCGCGCCTTCTGGGACGCGATGATCGAGGTTCCTGCCAACCCCTTCTATCGGCAACATGAGCCAGCCCTACGCCCGCTGATGGCTGCTGCCCTGCAGGACTGGCGCGATAGCGTCTGCCTGGAGCGCAATGGCGACCATCACGGCCGCACTTTGGCCTTCGTCCTACGTGACCAGCTCACCAGTCTGGTGGTCCAGTGCGCCGGCATTATTGGCGGTTTTGAATGGATGCAGCAGGTATCTGTCGAGATTCGCCGGCACTTTCATGAGGACGCGCTGGCTGACTACCTGAAAGAGCTCAAGGCTGGAGGTGCGTTATGAGCGGCGGCGGAGGCGGTAAGGCCGACAATACCATCAAGGATACGCCCGAGCAGCGCTATGCCGCTCAGGTGGCGGCGGAGAAGTGGAACTTTGCCCAGAGCACCCTGGCGCCTCTTGAAAACGAGTACATGGCCCGGGTCGAGGATATGGATTCCGCCGGGCGCATGAGCTACCTGCGAGGGGTAACTAACCAGGCTTCCCAGGCGCAGCTCAGCAACGGCATGGCCGAGGTCGGTCAGCAGCTCGGCCAAGCTGGCGTTGATCCCAGCAGCGGGCGCTGGAACGGGACGATGACGGACCTGGGGCAGGGCGTCGCGCTGGCCGGCGGCGAGACTATGGGACGCGCCCAGTTCCAGCAGAGTTCCGAGAAGATACGCGGGTTGCAGAACATCACCGCCATTGGCTCCGGTCAGTCCGGCCAGGCTCAGGTTGGGCTCAGCCAGATGGCCTCGCAGTCTGCTGCGGATGCGCGCGGCGAGGCGGCCAATAACTTCAATCGCCGATCGGCCAACCTGCAACTGCTTGGGGCTGCAGCAGGTGCTGCCACCAGCTATGGGATGGGCAAGCTGAATACCCCCACGTCCACCGGCCTCAACATGCAGGGCCAGAGCAGCCCGCTGCTGAATAACTCGGCCTATGTGGGGAATATGTGATGTCGATCTATATCGATCCACAGTCAGCATTCAAAGGCGATCAGGGGGCTTCAAAGGTTCTTGGGCAACTCTACCGAGCGCAGTGGGATGACTGGAAAACACGCTTTCAGCCATACATCACTCGCCTGGCTGATATTGCTCAATCGCCCACCTATGCCGCTGGCCAGGGTGGCGTTGCTGCAGCTGCGATCAATACCAGCTACGACAATACCGCCAAGGGTCTGCAGATGCAGCGCGAGGGCTTGGGCGTCGACTTGAGCCCCGCCCAACAGCAGGCCGAGCAACGCAAGCTCTCGCTCGGTCGCGCCGCCGACTCCGCCAGCGCCTACAACCAGGCCAAGATTTCCGCCAGGGACACGCAGGATCAGATCCTCGCCGGCGGCATGGGCCTTTCCAATATCCCGAGCACCGGGCAAGTACAGCAGGGGTAATACGCCATGTCATACGGACTACTCGGCCTCAAGAACCAGATGGAAGGCGAAGCCATCCAGGGCCTGGAAGAACTCGGCCAACAGCAACACCAGAACAAGATGTTCAAGGATCAGGCTGATCAGCAGCAGAAGGCCCAGCGCAAACAGTCACAGGTTGGCATGGCCACCAGTGGCGCAATGATGGGCGCCTCTGTCGGTGGCCCGTGGGGGGCTGTGATTGGTGGTGTTATCGGGCTCGCGGCCGGATCGTTTATGTAGCACGGCCGTTGGCCGCTTATTGCCGGGAGGCAACATGGCAGGACTTGATACGCGCGGCGCCTTTGATGGCTTCGTGCAAGGTTTCAACATGGTCGAAGGCTATAACCAGCGCAGAGAAGCTGGCGCGCGAGCCGATCAACAGGTGGCCATGCAGGAGCGCGGCCTGCAAATGCGCGAGCAGGAGTTCGCCGCACAGCAGGGCGATCGGCAGCAGAAGCAGGATCAACAGCAGATCGCCCAGTTCTACACCGGCTGGGCGAGCGGCGTCGAGGCGCCGATCACCCCGGAGCTTGAGCAGGCTTTCGAGCGCAACAAGATGGCGGATCCGCGCCACCTGTTTCGCCCGGAAACCGAAGCTGCCGTGCAGTACGCCGACAGGCTCTCTAAAGGCGAGGGCAGCCTGTTCAGTCAGGAAACCGTTAAGCACATGAACGACTTCTATGCGCCCCGCGTCAATCGCGGCAACGGCGGCAAGAAGCGTCTGGCCGGCATGTACCCGGGGCAGAAAGAGGGCTCTTTTGTTTTCGAACTGGAAGTTGAAGACGAGCAGGGCGGTAAGCGTCTGGCCCCTATGACTATAAATCGCGGTATCGCCGGCGAAGACGATGAGGTCGCTCAGTACGAGATAGACCAGGCAATCGCCCCAGTAATGGGCGCGAAGTCGATCTATCAGGCACTCGGCCAGAACCGCGACAAGATGCTGGGCTACCTGCGCAATTCGGGCTACCTGCCGAAAGACGCCGGTAAATGGGAAGAGGTCAAAGGGCCGGGCGGCTCAATCTTGCAGCGCAATACGGCTACTGGCGAAATGAAGAGCGTGTTGGGGCGCGCGCCAATCGTGGGTGCTGGCGGAGCTTATGCCCCGAGCAGCGACGTGAAGACCCTCGAGTATCTCAAGGCCAACGGCATGAACGATCAGGAGGCCCGAGACGAACTGGTGCGGCTGAAGCGTGGCGGCAGCGAGGGCAGTGTCAGTGCCGGCGATCGGTACCGAGTGACCTTCCTGACGAATCAGATCAAGGAAATCGATTCCCAGTTAGAGGCCTTCCCTGAGCCTGAGGTCGAAGCGGCTTTGCGCCAACAGCGTGAACAGCTAGTGGCGGCGCGCGGCGACTTGGCAGGCCAGCTTGGCCTAATGGGAGTCTCGGGACAGGCCCCGAAGCAGCCTCAACAGCCAGCACAACAGCAGTCTGGTCCGAGGGTTGGCCATGTCGAAGACGGCTACGAGTTCCTTGGCGGAGACCCTGCAAATCCTGAAAGTTGGAGGAAGAAGTAATGGCGGGCCCTTGGGAGAAATACCAGCAGACCGCCATTGAGCAGCCGCAGCAGGTCCAGAGCGGGCCATGGATGAAGTATCAGCCAGCCGAGCCAGTAGATTCTGACCTGGACGCCGAGGTGGTTGCTCACACCGGTAGTGTCGGGTTCACCGATGTGGCAAAGGAGGCAGCCGGCGGCGCGCTGTCTGGTACTGGTGCTGTCGTAAGTGGTGCCGGTGATTTGCTGACCACTGCGGGCGCAGCCATTGAGCGCGGAGCCAGGGCGGTGCTACCGGACGGCGCGGTCGATGCATTGAAGAATATTCCTGCCCCGAGCGATTTGATCTTTCGGCCTGCAGGCCAGCAGTTCGGCGCGATGGGCAAGGATGTCCAAGACACCAAGTCCGAGGCCGCAAAGCAGGCACTCGAAACCAGCACCCCGTCGGGTGATGTGCTCGACCCATCCAGTTGGAGCATGGGTAAAGATCCGAGCTTGGCCGGTTACGGCCTGCATGGCGCCAATCTGATCGGACAGTTCGTGCCGCAAGCCGCATCACTCGCGCTTCCTGGTGGGCAGGCTCGCCTGCTGGGTATGGCTGGTACCGGCGGCCTGCAGGCTGGTGGTGCCGCTGGAAACGAGGCGCAGGAACGTATTGCCAGTACGCCAGACGCTGAGCTTCAGCAAACTTCCGGGGCCTACCGCGAGATGCGTGAAAGCGGCCTATCTGAAGATGAGGCTCGCTTGAAACTATCTGGCACCGCGCGTGCAGCTGCCTTCCAGGGTGCTGCGCCCGTGGGCGCGCTGGGTGGCGCGATGACGACCTTCGCGCTCGGCCCTATGCAGCGGGTCATTGGCGGTAGTGCAGGGCGTCGCTTTGCCGGCGGCTTGCTGCTCGATGCTCCGGCGGAAGGTGCGCAGGAGGTTGCAGAAACTGTTGCTGCCCGGGCGGCGACCAATCAGGCCATCGACGAGCAGCGCAGTCTGACCGAGAACACCTTCGGTGACGCTGTACTGGGTGCCATGGGTGGCGCCGGCCATGCTTCGCTTGGTGCGGTGCTGGGGCGTCCGGATCAGCGTGCGCAGCAGCCATCCGCCGAGGGAGACGCTACTTTCGAGGGTACGCCCGAACCTGCCGCCTTACCTGCACCTGGTTTGCAAGGACTGCCTGCGCCCGAGCAGACTTTCTACGCCGACAGCCAGGGCAACATTCAGGACATTGGCCCGGTGCGTAGCGTCGACGGTGAGATGCAGCCAGACGTGCAGGCGCGCCGGTGGGTGAACCCGCAGAACGATCTGGCGCGGTCGGCCGGCGGTCCGGGTATGGAGCAGCAGGTGCCGCGTGGTGAGCCTGCACCGCTGGAGGGGCAGCTGCAGTTGGGGGCTCGGCCCGCGACCGCTGAGCCAGCGCGCGAGTCGCTGACCATCGACGCCGAGCCAGAGCGCGCTGCGCTGCCAGCACCCGAGACCATCGTGGTGGACACCCTGGGCAACGCTCAGCATGGCCCAGTCGCGCCGCAGGTTCCGAGCGAGCAGGTGCAAGGTGGCCGTGGCATGGATCAGCAGGCGCCGACTGCCCAGCCACGCGGCCGAACCCAGGGCGAGCTGCTGCGCAAGCCCAACGGCAAGCCGTTTGATGCACCTAAGGGGGCCGAGGCGAGCAAGGCTTTCCGCGAGGCCCGTACCGCTGGCCGGCAGCCGCGTGTCATCCAGGTGCAGGGTGGCTACGCCATCCAGGTGCAGCCGGAGGCCGTGCGCCATGAGATGCGTCCGATTGACACCGCAGCGCATGAGGCGGCCACTTCACCCAACAACGACCTGCCGGCGCCGACCGAGGCCCAGATCGAGGCCGGCAACTACAAGAAGGGCAAGGTGCGCCTGCACGGCCTGGAGCTGTCCATCGAGAACCCGCGCGGCTCTGAACGTAGCGGCAAGCGTCCGGACGGTAGCGAGTGGCGCCACACCATGAGCGACCACTACGGCTACATTCGTCGCACCACCGGCGCCGACGGCGAGCAGGTGGATGTCTACCTGGGCCCGCAGGAGGAGAGCGGCCAGGTGTTCGTCGTCGATCAGTTGAACCAGCAGGACGGCAGCTTCGACGAGCACAAGGTAATGCTCGGCTTCCCCGACGAAGAGTCGGCCGTGGCCGCGTACCGCAGCAATTTCGACGCGGACTGGCAGATGGGCAAGGTCTCGGCCATGCCGGTGGCCGAGTTCAAGGACTGGCTAAAGGGCGGCGACCTGGCGAAGCCGGTGGCGGCAACTGGTGAAAAAACTGCACCAGTTCAACAACCTGCTGCCGAGGCAGCCGTGGATGATCAACACCAGGTCGAAATTCAGAATCAGCCGCAGCCCGAGGCGGCGCCAAAGAACAAGATCGTCGACTTCGGCGAGAAGATCGGCGGTGCCCGCAAGGACCGCGCCGTATCTACCGGCCCGCGGCCTGCCCGCGCGCGCGACAGCGACGCCCGGCCAGCTTGGGCTCGCCGCTTCGATATTTCCCAAGTGGTCAGCAGCACCAACACGGCAGAGGTCGGGCGCTGGGAAGTGCGAGATAACCGCACCAAGGACTGGATGAAACAGCACAAGAAGGTCGGCAGCTACGCCACGCGCGAGGAGGCCGAACAAGCCGTGCCACTGATCGCGGTTGCCCAGAAGCACCGCGTCGTGTCGCAGCGCCACGGCGACGGCGATGGCTTCGAAATCTGGCGGACCATCAGCGACCGCAAGCGAGTAAAGGTCGTCGACCAGGTATTCCCGACCCGCGAGGCGGCCATGGAGTACATGGCGACCAACGCGCAGCAGATCGTCGAGACCAACACCACCTTCGGGGAGGCCGACCTACCGCGGCCAGAGAATGCCCAGCGCATCGGCGCTGCTCGTCGTGAGGGCCCCGTCAAGGATCGTGCCTTCATCGATACCTTCGGCTTCCGCGGCGTCGAGTTCGGCAACTGGAACAACCAGGAGGAGCGGCAACAACTGCTCGACGACGCCTACGACGGCCTGCTCGATCTGGCCGAGGTTATGGACATCCCGCCGAAGGCGATCAGCCTGAACGGTGAGCTGGCCTTGGCTTTCGGTGCCCGTGGCCATGGCTTGAGCGGCGCCCGCGCGCACTACGAGCCGTCGAAGGCTGCGATCAACCTGACCAAGATGAACGGTGCCGGCTCCCTGGCGCACGAGTGGTTCCACGCCCTGGACCATTATTTTGGGCGCCAGGACGGCAAGGCCTCGGCTGAGTGGGTGATCGGCGAGGACGGCACCCGTTCGCTCAAGACCTCAGGCTCGTTTGAGCGCGAGGCGGTGAGTTCCGGCTTCCGCCGGTCCGGATCCGGCGTACGCCTGGAAGTGCGCCAGGCCTACACCGCGCTGATGGACACCATGCAGCGCAAGGCCGAGCAGTACGTGGAGGACACCGCGCGCGCTGATGCTTTCGTGGCCCGCTCCCGCAAAGAGGTAGCCGACAGGCTGAATCGCCTGCGCGCCGACCTGGCCGAGCAGAAGAACCCGCAATACTGGAAGCGCCATAACAAGCCGGCGAGCGCCGAGCAACTGGCGGCCTTCGACACCGTGGCCCAGCAGATTCTCGAAGGCGTGCAACTGGATACCGAGCTGCGCTCCACCAAGCCAGATGCTCCAATGCGACGCCGCAATGCCTTCAGCGGCATGCGCTGGACCAATGATGCTCTGGAGCAGATCAGCGCGATTTACAAGGCCGTACGCGGCCGCAGCGGGTTCAACGCCGACAACAATGGCGAGCTTGACCGACTGCGTGGCGTCATGTCCGGGTATTCGTCGCGGCTAAAAATGTTGGCCGATGCGCAGGGGGGCGGCGAGAAGACCAAGCAGGTGCCGACCCAGTTTGCTATGGACGCCAAGGAGCTGGATCAGGGGCGTGGCACCGACTACTGGACCACGCCGCACGAGATGGCGGCGCGCGCCTTCCAGGGCTATGTGGAAGACATGATCGCTGAGCGCGGCGATAGCAGTCCGTTCCTCAACTACGGCCCCGAGAGCGCAATCATCCCCACGCCATGGGGCTGGAAGCGACCATTCCCAGCTGGCGCGGAACGGAAGACGATCAACCAGGCCTTCGACAAGCTGGTGGAAGCCATCGAAACCCGCGAGACCGAGGAAGGTGTCCAGCTATACCGCCAGGGTTCCGACCAACCGGAGGCCGAAGCCGGCAGTGCCTCTGTCTCGGCCGAGCAGCTGCGCGAGGCGCTGAAGGCGTCGCCGGAGCTGGCCAGCGTCGAGGTGGTGCAGGACTTCGAGGAATTACCGCTATCGACTCGTACCCGCGCGAAGCGCGATGGCGTTGCGCCAGAGGATCTGCGCGGTGTGCATAGTTCGGGGAAAACCTACGTTGTCGCCGGTAACCACAGCAGCCTTGCGGACGCCATTTACACTGCCGTGCACGAGGAAGTCGGGCACCGCGGCATACGCGGCCTGCTGGGCGAGGAGCTGGACGTCATCATGGACCGGCTCTACTCCAGCCAGCAGGGGACGGCCAAGGGACGGCAGCGTATCGGCCAGGTCCGCGACGCCTATGCCTCGGTGCTGGAGAAGATGGATGCCAAACAACAGCGCGTGCTGGTTGCCCAGGAGATGGTCGCGCACCTCCTCGAGGACGGTGACCGCCCGACCATGCTGCAGCGGGTGCTGTCGAAGATCCGCGAGTTGCTGCGCCGGATGTTCCCGCAGGTAGCGTGGACCTATACCGACATCCTGGCCCTGGGCGAGCAGTCGCGCGCTTGGCTGCGCCGGCAGAACGGCCAACAGGGTGCTGACGACGCAGTGCTTTATTCGCGCCGCGGCTGGTCCGAAGAGTTCCCCGATACCGTGTTGGCGCATCCGCTGAGCTTCCTGAACAGCCACCCGGACTATGTCGCAGCGAAGGCCGGCGATGATGCCGCAGCACTGCGTGTGGCTCGTGATGCGATTACTCCGGAGTTCATGGAGCAGGTACGGGCGCTGATCCCCAAGGGCAGCCGGCCGCGCATCGTGCCGGTGCTGGCGATCGAGGGGGCAGGCAAGAACCGTATCCCATTGATGGCGGCCGAGGTGCTGGCGCAACGACTTGGGCTGGAAACCGACACCCGGCCGGTGCAAGCGCAGAAGGTAGGGCGCACCCAGTCGAATGCCCTGGAGCGTATCGCCAATCAGCCGACTTTTGCCGGCAAGGTTGCGGCCGGCGACTACCTGATCATCGACGACACCCTGACTCAGGGCGGCACCTTGGCGCAGATGAAGACCCATATCGAGGACAACGGTGGTAGGGTGCTCGGTGCGGTTGCCTTGACCGGTAAGAACTACTCGCGGAAACTGTCTCTTGACCCCAGCACTTTGGTAGAAGTCCGTGGCAAGTACGGCGAAATTGAACCCTGGTGGCGTGAAAACTTCGGCTATGGCTTCGAAGGGCTCACCCAATCTGAAGCTCGAACCCTCCTCACGTTCGACAAGGGACAGCTATCGCCTGAGCAACTCCGAGATCGAGTCGCTGCGGCTCGAGATGCAAGCCTCTTCCGAATGGGCCAAGCAGCAGCTGGCGATCGATCCGGAACTGAAGCACCTGTAAACCCCGACGACACGCTCTATTCCCTCGGTGCCGCTAGGCGTCCGCACACCTCTGAAGCTTTCCCCGACTTGAATGCGGCCGAACAGGCAGCCTTGCGCAAGATTGCGCCACCGACTGCGCGCGAGCGCGCTATCGACTGGTATCGCGAGCGCACTGACCGGCTGATGACCAAGATCCGCCAAGGCTTGGTCGACCGCTATGCCGCGCTGAAGGAGCTGGACGAGCGCCTGCATGGTTCGGACTTTCTCGACAACTCGATCACTAGCAGCGCCTGGGTGCTTGCCCGCATGGCGCCGGCCGCCGCCGGCGCGCTGAACTCCATGCTCCACAATGGCCGTATTGTCTTCGACCAGAAGCAGAAGGTCATCAGCACCCGGGACGACGGCAGCATGGGGCTGGGCGAGGTGCTGAGTCGGCTCGGTGAAGCCAAGGAGATCGAGCGCTTCCTGGGGTGGATAGCCGGCAATCGCGCTGCGAAGCTTGCCGCCGAGGGCCGGGAAAACCTGTTCGACGCCCAGGACATCGCCGCCCTCAAGGGCATCAACCGCGGCAATACTGCCGACGGCCGCAGCCGCGCGAAGCTATACGACGAGGTGTTTCGCGAGTTCCAGCAGTACCGCGACGACGTGCTGGCGATCGCCGAGCAGACCGGCATCATCAGTGCGGAGAGCCGGGCGATGTGGCGCGACGAGTTCTATGTGCCGTTCTACCGGGTGATGGACGAGGAGGCTAAGACTGGCGCGCCGCGTGTTGGCAAAGGCCTCAGCCGGCAGGAAGCGTACAAGAAGCTGAAGGGCGGTAAGCAGAACCTGAACGACTTGCTGGAAAACACCCTGATGAACTTCCATCACCTGCTCACCGCCAGCTTGAAGAACCAGGCCGCGGTGCAGGCGATCGAGAACGCCGTCAAACTGGAGATCGCCTTGGAGGTGAAAGAGTCGGCGCGCGATCCGAAGAGCAGCACCTTCGTGCTGAAGGATGGCGAGCGGGTTTGGTACCAGATCGACGACGCGCTGATTTTCGAGGCCCTGACCTCGCTGGCGGACCCTGGTTTGAACAACTTCGCCGTGCGTACCATGGCCCAGTTCAAGCGGGTGTTCACCAACATGACCACGATCACACCGCAATTCATCGTTGCCAACTTCCTGCGCGACTCGATGCAGGCAGCGGCAACCACCCCGGTGAGCAAGAACGTGCCGGCTAACATGTACCAGGGGTTGAAGTCCTACCGTGACGAGAAGACCCGAGCGCAGATGCTCGCCAGCGGCGGTGCCTTCAGCTTCGGCCATATCTACGGCGCCGATCCGGAGGAGGTGAAAGCCGGGCTGCGCCGCAACTTGCGCGGAGCCAAACTGGTCGACGGGCCGAAGGCCGTCCCGAAACTGCTGATGGCTGGTTGGGATGCCTACAACTCCTTCGCCAATACTGCGGAGAACGGTAACCGCGCTGCCGCCTTCATGCAGAACCAGGACAAGGGCATGCTGCGCGCAGCCTACGAGGCGCGCGACTTGATGGACTTCAACCAAGAAGGTGCCTGGCCGGCGGTGCGCTTCCTGGTCCGCACCGTGCCGTTCCTCAACGCCCGACTGCAGGGCCTGGACAAGTTGTACCGCTCCGGCGTCAAACCGGCGGTTCTCACTGCTTTTGGCAAGGGTACGGCCAGCGACAAGGTGGCGGCGGCGCGCTTCGCTACTGTGGCCGGCGCTCTGGCCCTGGCCAGCATGGTGCTTTACCTGGCGAATCACGACGATGAGGAATACCGCAAACTCGAGGATTGGCAGAAGGACAGCTATTGGTTCTTTCGCATCGGCGGCCAGGCATTCTTCCTGCCGAAGCCGTTCGAGGTCGGAGCCATTTCCACGCTGGCGGAACGCACGCTCGAGCAGTTCGTGGACGACAAGGCCACCGGCAAGCTGATTCGTGACCGCATCCAGGCGATGCTGACGCAGACCTTCAGCTTCTCGCCAGTACCGCAGATGTTCCAGCCGGCGCTGGACGTGTACGCAAATAGGGACGCTTTCACTGGGCGTCCGATCGAGAATGCCGGCATGGAACGGGTAAGCCCAACGTTACGTGCTCGCGCCACCACGACGGCGCCGGCCAAGCTCATCTCCGAAGCTACATCGGCGCTCGGTGATGGACTGACCCTGTCGCCACTACAGGCCGACCACCTGATCAGGGGTTACCTTGGTCAGGTCGGCGCCTGGGCAGCGAGTATCACGGACACGATCTGGCGCACGGCCAACGGTGAAACCGAGCCGGCCAAGCGCTGGAGCGAATACCAGCCTATCAAGCGGTTCTACCGCGACCTCGGTGCGCCGGCGCCATACGATCGGTACAGCACGCTGTTCTATGAAGGGTTGAAGGAGTCAGGCAGGGTGTATGCCGACGTGAAGCGCCTGCAGGAACTGGGGCGCCAGGATGAAGCCAGGGAGTTGGTGCAGGAGAAGCGGGGGGAGCTGGCAATGCGTAAGTCGCTTAACCAGACACAGAGACAGCTGAGCGCGATCAACGCCCGCATGGACGCGGTTCGCCTTCGCGAGATTGACGCCGAGAGTAAGAGAAGGGAGTTGGATCGTTTGCTGGTGATCAAGAGCCAACTGACCGGGCGGGCCGGGAAGCGGATTGAGGAAATCCGCGCGAGGGAGTAGATCAGCTACGCCAGCGACTGTTGCGGCCCGCATGGAAGCAGGCCCAGGCTACGGCGCCGAACATCAAGAACGGCACCTTCACCATCACCGCGATGACAATGCCGATCAGTGGAATGCCTACCAGGCTGAACAGCAGCCAGCCGCCGGTGGTCTGCCAATGCTTGGGTGCCTGTGTCATGGCCAGGGCGCCGAGCACAAGTAGCCCCAGAGCCCCGCCGACGATTTCTGGCAGGCCCACTCAGTAGCACCCGTATTGGTTGCAGGTCGACTGGTAGTAGTTGCCGTCGGAGTCGGTGCCGCTGTTGTAGGTGGTGCCACCGATATTGGTGCTGGTGCCGTTCCACGACTCACCATCGGCGGAATAGCCGTTGTGATAGGTGGTGTTGCCGATGGTGTTGCTGTTCTGGCTCCAGCTCGATCCGGTATTCGGGTTGAAGCCCTGCACGTTGGCACTGTTCCCGAAGCGCTGGACGTTGTAGGTGTTGCCGCTGTTGTCGGTGCAGGTTTGATAGGCACCGGTACCGAAGCAGCCGGCGAACGCGGCCGGAGCAGAGAGGGCTAGGGCAAATGCGGTAGCGAGTAAGGGGATTTTCATAACACGCTCCATGTCGTTTGGCTGGTCCAGGCAGGATAGTACCGGGCGAAGGCACAGTGCGAGGCCCTGCTAGGGCGCGGTCTGGAGGACATGTCCTGGTAGAGGATCGCCTGTAGCTGTCGCGGCGACTTTCACATTCTCTTACAGGCCTCCAACTCTTCCTGCGTTCTCAGCTTGGTTTCAATACCTAGCCGGTACTTGCAGTAGTTGATCACTATTCTCCGCTCTTCGTCGCTCAGCCGACCAATCGGCTTGTCATCTTCATCCGTCAGGAAGATGTTTTCGAACCGAACCTGTAATGTTGGATGTTTTTTTATAAAAAACACAGATCGATTATCTTCAGCGAAGTATGTGTCATAAATGCCTACATTCAGCCATAAGAATGACAATGCAAGGATTGTCAAAACAAGGATTATCTTTTTTTTCATGGCGATGTCGGCGGCGGCAGTAAGCCTGTAACCACCCTCATGTTTTTCACAAATTCCATCCCGATATTGCCTGGGCATATTTTTCCGTCCGCAGCTTGCCCCGGAAACTCACGATGCCCGCCCAAGCGCTTAATCACGAATACACTTTTTAGAGCACTGACCAAATTGGTGGCGGCGTCAATCTGGAGAGACGGTATAGCGTTGATCGTATTAACTCCCAGGCGCTCAATGGTCTCACGCCCCATTGCCCAGATATCATCTCCCTCGGCGGCAATGGTGAGATTGTTCAAGAAAACTATCCCAATAACACCGGTGTTATACCCTCGAACACTGCCGCCTTTTAGGCGAACGTCCCGACCTTCATAAATAACTCCACTGCAATCAATCCCAAAGTGATATGCGATGTCGTCGTATTTATTGCCAAGCTGTTCCTCTTGAGTGCCTCTCATCTGATCAGCACCATGCCCACAGCTGTAACTGCGTCCGGCATGGTGAAAAGCAATCATTGAATAATCCCAATCTGACGCCATCCCTTCATTTGCTGCGATGGCTCCCCATTCAGAGCGCTCGACAAACTGATGTCCTGAAGAGCGCACAGTTCGGATGATTGCTTCGCGAGTTGCAGCTCGGTCATCAACGACAACCGTTACTGGAACGAGCGGTTGGCCAGTCTTCACCTCTTGAGCCTTGGCTGTGGTCTTGAAAGCTTTGCCGGTCATTGGTTGCCCTCCGACAGCTCCGTGAGCGTGCGCGCCGGGGACTTGAACAGGACGTGCAATGAAATGACAGAGTCTGCTGATGGAGCCTGTATATGGGCCAGGCCGCTCGCATCCGTTACTCCAAACGTTTCACGTCCATCCACCACTGCAACGAACTCCCGATAGGCGAGCGGACTACCGGTTTCACTATCGGTAATGTTGAATACTTGGGCGAAGGTTTTCTGGAACTGGAGCTGAGCTGGCGCGGTGAATGGCTTGGGGGTGTGGCTGTCACCAATGATTACGGTGCCAGACCCCATGATGACCGTATTCCCGTGAGAGCCGCTGCTGCCCACAGTGGCGGCGTGCAAGCCATTGATGATCACGGTGGAGGACAACCCCGAAACTAGGGGGCTTCCACACGCGCTCGTGTCAGTCTTGCGCGCGGCTGGCAGGTTGTCGAACAACACGTTGGGTGAGCCGATGGCGATGGGGTTGATGCCATGGCCTGGCAGAGGACAGGAGGTGGGGTCAGTTTGGCGGGCGGCAGGCTTTCCGCTCATAGAAGTGCTCCTTGGTCCGAGACCTTAAAGCGGGGGTGCATGCTTTCTTCGCATGCCTTCAATGCCCCCCGCAGCTGGGTGCATATTACGTGGAAGCTATCAGCGGTGATTGGCTCAAGTGCGCTTCTATGAACTTCAGCACATTCTGGCCGAGCTAGGCCAAAAGATGCCCAGCGACGTGGAGTGGCGGACGGGCGTGCGAGAGGGCCTGTAGTGCACTGGCACCCTAGCGCAACTGGTCTATCCTCCCCTGGCAACTATCGCCAAGGAAGGTTCTCTATGCGCCATCTCGTTTTTGGTCGCCGTCCTGGTCAGCCAAGATCCCTGAACGCTAACCCCAAAGCAAAATGACCCGACTGAGGAGGCTGTAAATGTCTGTTCCCCCAGATGAATTCGACAAATTGATGGCGTATTGGAACGGGAGACGTGCCCCTAGGTTGTCACTTAAATATGCGGAATCGAAGCCGGACCGGGCGGTGCTATATAGGAGGATGGCGGTGCAGGAGTGGGAGGAAGCGTCAGGCGCTATACGGGGATTGACTGAAGGCGAGTCTAAATTCGACTTTAGGAAAGCGTTTGAAACTTACCAAACAGGTACTTATGCACGAGTTTGGACGTCGACCGAGTTTGCGAAGATTCGGGGGTTCGAAAATAATGCAGGGGGTGCGTCAGGCTATGTCAATGTTCAGTTTGTCTTTGATGAAGACTTGACCAGCGTCTTTAAGGGAAAGATTTTGCCTCAGAAGATGACTGGGGCTCAGCATATGAACGAATTTGTACTTATGCATCGCGAAGGGTATGAGCCATATTTGCATGGTCGACTAGAAGTTAAGATGTTCACGACTACAGAGGAAGTTGATGTGACCATTGCACGCCATAAGGCTTATGACTTGGGCTTCTCGAAAGATCAGGCTGTTACGCTTAACAAACACTTAAATTTTGCGCGTTTGATGCCGGATTAGAAACACAACCGAATTTTGCCACAGGCCGCAGGTCGCGGCATGCGGATACGGCGGCGCTGGGCGTAGCCTAAGCACTGCGGCTATGCTCAGGCTGAGTTAGTCCCCAAGGAAGGTACCGCTATGTCCCATCGCATGCTTACCCGTCGCGCCGGCCAATCTTTCGTCCTGAACCTTGCCCCTGGCGCTGACCCCGAAAGGGCTTTGCAGCAGCTGCTACGTGATGGGATCACCGTCGAGATCTATAGTGTCGAGAACGGCAATGTTCGCGTTTCGATTGATGCGCCGAGGACTATTCAGATCTTGCGGGATGAGCTGGTTAGTCCGTAGGGCAGGTCTCTGGTTGCTTCCAGATGTTGCCGCCCTGGTTTCTATACAATGGTTATGGAACTGAATAGTGCTGCATAACAACTTCAAACCGTTCGCTTCGCTCACTCGGGGCGGGCTAAAGTCACCCCTTAACCAAGGTTTAGGTGAAAAATCATGAGCAATATTCATGATAACCCCGCATACCAAGAAGGAAGAAAGAATTACTTTGCAAATAAAGGTAAGTATGAAAATCCTTATCCCATAGGCTCTCTAGAGTACGATGCTTTTGAGCGCGGATGGACTCAGGCCTTAAAGAAAACTCCAGAGATAATACTCCGAGAAATGAAGCCAGTTAAAGTTCAGAAAACACAAGAAGAAGCCACAAAGGAACTAAAGCTAGATAGAGCAAAAGAGGCTTACTTAAAGGGCAAGGGCTATTAGTCAGAGCGTCTAATAAATGCGTCGAATCGCTCGTTTTGCTCATTGGAACGGGCTAAAGCCAGCCCTTGACCAAGCGTTAAATGCGGTCAATGCGAAGTGGAGATGGGAAGCTTTGCGCCCAAGCAGGGTTTCAGATGTGCCGGACTGGCATGAGGCCTGAGCTGAAAAGCCCAAGCTACACCGCAAAGTTCAGTGAGATGTGGTTGGCGAAGGCGAGGTGAGCGCAGGAGGTTTCAGCGTGCCCTGGGCGGGCGAGAAGGCGATACCAATTTTGATACCAATTGGTGTGTTTTGCAGAGTTTCAGCGTGTTCAAAAATTCGCTAAGTGATTGATTTTACTACTCTCTCGGCCTCACCAAAACGCAATCGAAGTTGCATGGTGATGTTAGCGGTGGAGATCACGAATCTTTGTCCAGTTAAGCGGGCGCACGTGCGCGAAAGGGGCGCGATTGTAGCGGTTTACGGCCATAAAGGGCAGGGCGGGGG